>JAEORV010000186.1 GCA_016840695.1 Promethearchaeota archaeon | reverse complement strand
AAATATCATAGTTTCCTTCCCCTATAGCTAAATGGTCATCGTACTCAGAATTCAAGTCTCCATCAGCAATGTGAAAATGGATGGGTTTTTTGAGTTCCATGAAACTTTTTATTAACTCGATATAGTCAAGAGATTCGGAAATAGCCGTTTTTACTGCGTGGTTTAAATCGAGGCAAAATTCTATGTCAGGCATTTTTTCAAAATAAGGTCTAATAGTCTCTGGAACGTGAGCCAAGCGATTTCCTCCCGAAGAAAACTTGTATGGCATGTTTTCGATAGCAAGGGGCTTAACCTGTAATTGTCTGATGTTTTCTACAGACATTTCTAAATTACCAGATTCAGGATGTACGATATAACAGAAAGGTCGCAATTGGTCAAATGTTTTTTTGAGAGCATTCACTTTTTCAATAAATTTTTGGTTATACGCGGCTTTCTTGGAGTTTCCGAAATCAATATTTTCTTTCAAATGAGGAAAATGAATAGAATAAGGGAGTTTAAAACCTCTTATAATTGTTAGATCCTCGCGTGTAAACTCCGGAGGAATTAGCACCTCGATAAAATCAATTATATCTTGATTTTCATATATTTCAGTAAGAAGATGGAATTCATCGGTATTGATTTTTATCCCGAACTTGATGTTATCAATCATAATTACTCTAAATAAACGATTTCTGGCTCTACTTTATCTTTCGAAATCTTAAGGAATCCGTAAGAACTCTCAACAGTCAATCTTCCGTCAATTGGAGTGCACGTCCCGGGATTCAAGTATAATTTCCCGTCTTTTTCGTTAATTTGATTCATGGGGTGATGAGTATGACCGAAGATGATAATTTCATATTTGGATAAATCGTGGTTTTTGTTTAACCGTCGAACAATCATCGAGGGTCCACCAGTTCCATGAGTAATGAATATTTTGCGCCCATAAAGATCAAGCTCTAGAGTTTCAGGTAAAATTTTCTTCAATTCACTACTACCAGCGTCCATATTGCCTATGACAGCAAAAACCTTATCCTTTCCAAAAAGTTCAGTCAGTTGTTCATATATTTCTATAGAGCAAAAATCGCCCATGTGGAACACATAATCCACATTCCGATCTTTAAAATCCTTTAGGATTACATCAGGAACTTTATCATTTCTAGTTGGAACATGCGTGTCAGAGATCAAACCTATTAATAATTCATCTTTATCTGTGTTGATCATCAAAAAAGCACCAAAAACGTTAATTAATGATAGTAAAATGAGATTATTTTTTATTCTTTACTTTTTGGCTTCACTTCCTCTTCGACAGATTTGGCACACACACCAATTGTCACAACAGAATCCTCTTCGTAAAGCTTCATCAATCTCACACCTTTAGATTTTCTATGTGTAAGTCGAACTGAATCAATAGGCATTCTCATAACTTGTCCTTGCTCAGTTCCTATTAGTAAATCTTGATCCTGAGCTTTTTTTAAAGCAATAACCTCATCTTGTTTCTCTTGATTTAAGGTTATATTGATTACACCTTTTGCTCCTCGACCAGTTTTCCTATATTCTTGAATTTTTGTTCTTTGTCCTTTTCCATCTTTTGTAAGAGTAAGAATATATTCTTCGTCAGTTACAAGCAAGCATCCCACGACTTCGTCGTCGCGGCGTAAGTCTGCACCTTTAACGCCTATAGAATTTCTTCCTAGTTCCCTCAATTCAGATTCGTCAAATCGTATTGCGTAGCCATGTTTTGTTGCTAAAAATATATCCTGTAATTCGTTTGTAAGTTTTTTAATACTAACTAGCTCGTCATCGAGTCGAATTTTTTGGGCTCTTATCCCTGTCTTTTGAACCTTGGAAAATAATTTGAGAGGGATTTTTTTAACAATACCCTTTTTTGTAGCCATAATTAGCATTTCGTTCGTGTCGAAGCTATGAATTGGAATCATTTCGGAGATGTCGTCACCTTCTTTTAAGGCGAGCAGATTCACTATGGGTTTACCCTTCGCAGTCCGTTGTTGCAACGGAATTTCAAAGCATTTTTTCCTGTAAACTCTTCCTTCAGTGGTAAAGAATAAAATTGTATCGTGAGTTGACGCAACGAATAAGTCTTGAATGAAATCTTCGTCTCGAACGGTCATTCCTTTTTTCCCACGACCACCTCGTCCTTGAGATCGATAAGCTTTAACGGACATTCTCTTAATATAATGATTTTTTGTTAAAACCACGATCGTAGGTTCTTTTTTAACAAGATCTTTCTTTTCGATATCAGTCTCGTTTGTGTCCTCTTCAATAATTTCAGTCCTCCGCTCGTCTCCGTATTTCTTTTTAAGATCAGCAAGCTCGTGCTTGATGATACCTAAACGAACAGTTTTACTTTCAAGGATTTTATTTAATTCTTTAATGGTTTCGTTCAATGCGGTTTCTTCATCAATTAATTTTTGTTGTTCTAAATTTGTCAAGCGTGAAAGCGGCATGCTTAAAATGGCTTTGACCTGAATATCGCTGAATTTATAGGCATCAATTAACTTTATTTTAGCTTCATCCGTATCTTTTGCGCTTTTTATTATTTTTATGACATTATCGATGTCATTTAAGGCAATTAAAAGCCCTTGAACGATATGTAACCTACTCTGGGCTTTTTTTAATTTGAATTCCGTTCTTTTGGTTATTATAATAAGACGGTGTTCTATGTATTCTTGAATTAACTCTCTTAGAGTGAGAATTTTTGGTTGTTTACCGTTATTGATTAATACTAAGTTAATTACGTTAAAGCTCGTAAGTAATCTTGTTCGTTTAAACAGGATATTTTGTAATATCACGGGTTGGGCACCTTTTCTTAATTCTAACACGATGCGCATTCCCTTTCTATCAGACTCGTCCCTTAAATCGCGAACATCTTTTAACACGCCATCCCTAATGAGTTTGGCGATTGACTCAATTAACATGGTTTTATTAACTAAATATGGAATTTCAGTTATGATGAGATTATTAACCTTACCCTTGGTTTCGTACTCAATTTTTCCTCGTATGTTGATCTTTCCATACCCCGTAGAATACGCAGTGTAAATACCATTTGAACTAGTAATTATCCCTCCTGTTGGAAAATCAGGTCCTTTTATTATTTCCATTAATTCTTCAAGGGATATGTCTGGGTCGTCAATGCTAGCTGAGATACCATCGCAAATCTCGCTTAAATTGTGTGGTGGCATTGAAGTAGCCATGCCAACTGCGATACCCTTAGTTCCGTTAATCAGCATATTCGGAAGCTTGGAAGGCATGAATGTGGGTTCTTTAAGGCTCTCGTCAAAGTTTGGCTCGAAGTCTACAGTTTCGCTATCTAGATCTTCGATTATCTCATTTGCAATTTGAGACAAGCGAGATTCGGTATATCGCATTGCTGCTGGAGGATCCCCGTCAATAGAGCCGAAATTTCCTTGAGGATCGATCAGTGTATATCTTAACGAGAAATCCTGACCCATACGAACTAATGCGTTATACACGGCCATGTCTCCATGAGGGTGGTATTTTCCAAGAACTTCTCCCACGGTTCTAGCGCTTTTCACGTGAGGTCGGTTGTAAAAATAACCATTATCTGTCATTGCGTAAATTATTCTTCGGTGTACAACTTTTAATCCATCCCTCACGTCAGGTATAGCCCTCCCAATGACCACGGACATAGCATAATCGATATAACTGCTTTCCATTTCTTCTTTTAGCAGTACTTCCTTAATCTTATCGGAACTCATTATTATATCACATATTTAAAATTTTAATACTATTGATAAATAATTAAATGTCAAGCGTCTTGACTTCGTTATAATTTTGAATGATGAATTTTTTTCGAGGTTTAACTTCTGGTCCCATTAATTTGTTAAAAACAAGATCGTGCTCAAGAAAATCCTCATATACAATTTTTTTTAATATGCGCGTTTCACGATTCATCGTAGTATCGTATAATTCGTCTGGATTCATCTCGCCTAATCCTTTATATCTTTGAATTTTAATTGAATCCGTGTTTTTTAACTTGTACTTCTTTTTCAGGGCTTCCATTTGCTCCTCTTTCTCTTTATCAGAATACACGTATTCTTTAGTCTTCTTATAACTTATCTTATATAAAGGTGGGACGGCCATGAATAAATTTCCTTCGTCTATTAAAGGTCGCATGTACCTGAAGAAAAACGTGAGTAATAATGTTTCTATGTGATGTCCGTCCACGTCTGCATCACAGAATATGATTACTTTATGATATCGAAGTTTTTTTATGTCAAATTCTTCTTCGCTTACTCCATGTATTCCCGCACCTAATGCCTTAATAATTGCTTGAATCTCATTGTTTTGTAAGATTTTGTCCATTCGCGCTTTTTCCACGTTTAGAATCTTCCCCCGAAGAGGTAAAATGGCTTGATAATTTCTATCTCTACCTTGTTTCGCAGAACCCCCTGCAGAATCTCCCTCGACAATGAAGATTTCACACTCACTTGGATCGCTAGAGGAGCAATCCGCTAACTTCCCGGGCATCCTCGCATTATCTAAGGCAGACTTCCTTCGAATCATTGAGCGCGCTTTTTGAGCGGCTTCTCTTGCTTTTTTGGCATTAATCGTTTTTAAAACGATTTTTTTTGCCGTTTGAGGATTTTCTTCGAGATATTGAGTCAAACGGTCAGTTGAAATTTGACTCACAATCTGCCTTATGTCAGAATTTCCAAGCTTGATTTTTGTTTGGCTCTCAAATTGAGGGTCGGGAAGCTTTACTGAAATTACAGCGGACAATCCTTCTCTCGTGTCGCTTCCGCTTAACACGATATCCTTATATTTCTTTTCCATGTCATTCTCTAAATAAGCATTCAAAGTCCTCGTAAGAGCAGATTTAAAGCCAGTAAGATGAGTACCTCCTTCCATGGTATTAATCGTGTTTGCGTATGTTAAGATGTTTGTTTGATATCCTTGGTTATATTGTAACGCAATATCCACGAAAGTTTTTGACCCATCCTCATTATCATAAGAATCGCTAATAAATACAATGTCTTCGTGAAGGGGTTGTTTGTCTTTATTTAAAAACATGATAAATTC
>JAEORV010000185.1 GCA_016840695.1 Promethearchaeota archaeon | reverse complement strand
AAAATGTTAGTAGATGAGGAATAATATGAAACGCATACAAATAAAAGCACGTGGATTAACATTTGACGCCTTGTCAGATGGACCAGAAGATGGCCCGTTGTTAATTTTACTGCATGGCTTGCCCAGAACGAGTTGGGAATGGCACCATCAGATACCAAAATTTGCTGAAGCGGGATTTCGAACTGTTGCGCCTGATATGAGGGGATACTCTCCAGGTGCGCGACCTGAAGGGAAAAGGAAATATGCTGTAAAAGAGTTTGTCAAGGATACCCTTGCATTTGCCGATGAGCTTGGATGGGCAGATCGTCCTTTTCATCTCATGGCTTGCAGTATCGGAGCCGTGGTTGCGTGGGTTGTTGCTGCCAAGTATCCCCCACGGGTAGCGACACTGGCCTGTATCAACCAACCACATCCCATGGCAATCGTTGAGACGATGGAAACGCGGGCAGCCGATACACAAAGAGAAGGATATAGTTATTTTTCCAAATACAGAGAAGAGGGTAGAGAATGGGAGAATTTTGAGACTGCAATTACCCGTTATGACTTACCCGACGAAGAACTCGATCCGTATCGTGAGGCGCTCGGTAACGATGAAGCCCTTCGGGCTATTTTTCACTGGTATCGGGTACTTAGGGTTCCAGTATTAAAACCGGTCGTTATGCCCACCATGTACATTTGGCCCCGAAATGTATCAAATGTCAAAAAGGAGACGGCTGAGGCGAATACGAAGTATGTTAAGGGACCGTATCGATTCGAGATTCTCGAAAAAGCGCTCAATTTTGCGCTTCAAATGGAGCCAGAAAAGACATCCCGTCTTTTGCTTGAGCATCTGGCTGAACACGCTCAATAAAAAAGAAATAAAGAAAGATTAACATGACAATTATTAATACAATTCCAGATAAAATACCTCAAAGGCTTATAAAAGAAATGCGTCAAGAGAAATACGATACTCTCATTCTTTTTATTTTAGCTGTTTATGGACCTCATGAATTAAGTGAACTCGTAAATGACGCTAGTAAATCCATTGAAAATAGATTGGATAAGGATCTTTTTGATAAATGGGCTGATGAATTAAAGCAACAAGGATTTATAGAAGAGTATATGAGGAATAGTAAGAAATTCTACAAAATAACTATTAAAGGCGAGGACGAGTTCATGAACCGGTTAGAAAATGTGAAATATCTAGCTCGAATGGTGCATCGACTCATGAATGCTTTTGATAATATTCTTGGAGGGTCGTTTGAAAAGGATGAGATTAAAGTAAAATCAGATTCAGATAATATATTAAGTTATAAATGTTATGTCTTTGGACTTTTATCTATTCAATGGCGTTTAAATGATATATTTAATGCAGGAGATACAGCAAAATTTCTAAAACCAGAGGACTACATGTCTGTTGGGAATATCTTTGAAGATCATGCGAAAAATCAACCTGATAGACTTGCTCTCCTCTACGAGGATAGAAGATATACCTACAAAGAAATAAACGATTGGATGAATCGTTATGCCAATTATTTTCTTTCTCTAGGATTCAAGAAAGGAGATGTGATTAATGTATTTCTGGAGAACCGCCCAGAGTTATATATAATGATTGGAGCAATGACAAAAATCGGGACTATCGCTTCTTTAATAAATACACGACAAAGGAGTAAAACGCTTATTCATAGTTTAAGTCTTCTCGATGCGAGAGCGCACGTAATTGGCGAAGAACTCTTTCCCGCTTACAAAGATGTGATGCCCGATTTGGAACTAACGAAAGATATTAAACTATATTTTTTGAGAGATAAGGGAAACATGGATATACCAGAGGGATTTAAAGATTTTGAAGAAGAAGTCAAAGATCAGAGTAAAAGCGTTCCTCTTGTCATTAATGATATTAAAGGTAAAGACATTTATGCCTATATTTTTACATCGGGAACGACAGGCCTTCCAAAAGCGGCACCCATGAGACATGTTCACATGATTAGCTCAACAAATGGGTGGGGAAAGATGGCTTTGAACATGCAACCAGAAGATATTGTTTATATTACTCTACCTTTATTTCACAGCAACGCAGTTCATATTGGAGTAGGTTCTGCTCTTGCTGGAGGTTCCGCAATAGCTTTAGCTCGAAAATTCAGTGTTAGAAACTTCTGGAACGATGTTAGGAAATTCAAAGCTACTTGTTTTAATTATATTGGTGAATTATGCCGGTATTTACTAAATCAACCTCCAAATCCTGAAGATCAAAACCATAATGTTTACAAGATCATGGGAAACGGGCTCCGCCCAGAAATATGGAAGGACTTCAAAGAGAGATTTGGCATAAGGGGAATTTATGAACATTATGGACAGACTGAACTCAGGGGTATGTTCTGTAATTACTTTAACATTGATTGTACCATCGGTGTTAGTTTTGATCCTTATGCTCTCGTTAAGTATGACATTGATGCTGATGAACCCATTAAGGATGAAAATGGTTTTCTTCAAAATGTCGAGCCAGGTGAAGCGGGGTTATTACTCCTAAGAATTAACGATCCGACTACTTTTGCGGGATATACAAGTAAAGAAGCAACCGAGAAGAAAATTATCCGTAATCCCTTTGGGAATGGTGAATTATGGTATAATTCCGGCGACATGATCCGTAATATCGGTTATTATCACGCTCAATTTGTTGATAGACTTGGAGATACATTCCGATGGAAAGGAGAGAATGTTTCGACCTCAGAAGTTGAAGATGTGTTTTCCTCATTCGAGCAAATCGATCATTCATCGGTATATGGTGTTGAAATCCCAGGAACTAATGGGCGTGCGGGCATGGCATCAATTATAACCAATATTGAAGTAGAAAACTTTAATTTCGATGGACTCTTCAAGAGCTTAAAGGAAAACTTGCCTCCCTACGCTATACCTAAGTTTCTTCGCTTTTTAACTGATTTATCTACAACCTCCACGTTTAAAATCAAGAAATCGGATATGAAAAGAGAAGGATTTGATATAAATCAAACAAAAGATATGATTTATGTTTATTTACCCGGAAGTTCTGGATACACGCACATGACTGAAGAGATATACAACAATATAAATAATGGTAAATATCGATTCTAAAGATCTTCTCAATAGTCATTTATTTAAATTGTGGATCCTTTTTTGGATTCCACATTAATATGCTATAATCTTCATTAAATCCATCAAGTATCGTCATATCGTCATCTGATATCTCAAAGTCAAAAATCATGGAGTTCTCAATGATCCTATCTTTATGAACTGATTTCGGGATCACGATTATGTCGTGTTGAATTGCCCATCGAAGAAGAATTTGGGCAGGTTTTTTATCATATATTTTACAAAGCTCCAATAATTTCGGATCGTCGAATTTTCGTGCACGAACAATAGGAGCGAACGCTTCTAGCTGAATATATTTCATCAGGCAATATTGGTGAAGTCCTTTCTGATACTGGTAAGGATTAAATTCAATTTGGTTAATGGCAGGCAAGATTTCTACATTTGGAAGGAGTTCCTCAAGGTGAGATGTCATGAAATTACTAACTCCAATAGTTCTTGCTTTCCCATCATTCAGTAGCTTTTCCAGTGCTTTCCACGTTTCAATTCTGCGACCTGAAACTGGCCAATGAATTAAATATAAATCGATATAATCGAGGTTTAATCTCTTAAGACTATTATTACAAGCTTTAATGGTATTATCGTACCCGTGATCATCGTTCCACACCTTAGTAGTTACGAATATTTCCTCTCTATCTAGGCCAGAATCTTGAATAGCCTTACCAACTGCTTCTTCGTTTCCATAATAAGCAGCAGTATCAATGTGTCTATATCCCGCTTCGAACGCCCAAAGTATTGCTTGAGTGCATTCCTTTCCTTCAGCCCGCCAAGTACCTAATCCTAGCATGGGTATTGCCACGCCAGAATTTAAACGAATTTTGGAAGATATTGAATATTTCATTTTTCTCCTCCTCTATAGACTATTTAGTAAGACATTAATAGGATTTGCAAATATGATTACCAAGATTAAGATGAGGAAAAGAAGCAAGCAATAAATTTGTCCAGCTCTAATGCTAAAACCTTCGTAAATTCTTTCGGATCTAAATTTGAATTCCTTTGCTTTTGCCTTATAAAAGTACTTTAATCCCTTTTTCGTTAGCATTAACTCATTGTCGTGTATCTCCACGAAGTTTCCTTTAATAAGCTTGTCCAGATGTTGACTTGCAATGGTTTTACCTAAATCATCGTAAAAGAAATCAGCAAATCCGTGGTAATAGAGGCGCCCAAACATCAAGCCTTTTTTGAAGTTCTCTAAAAGAGCAGAACGAGAAATTCTTTCTCTTCTAATGCTTGCTAATAGATATCCCGTTAATCTATTATTGTATATGTTATCGGCTACTACTTTAATCGCTCTAATATCAAATTCTTCTTCCTTCTTGGTCAATTCAAATAAGATTTCTATCCCTTCTTTAAAGATTATGACGGCAATTATTATTGCAGTGAGAGCGTCCACGAAATAATATCCAAAAATAGCAAATGTTAAGCCAATTAACACTCCAGCAGAGATCTGAACGTTTAATAATGCGTCCTTTGAATCGCTAAGAAGAGAGAGATTCCCAGAAATTCTTCCCACGAAACTTTTTTGGAACATGAGCAAACCATTTAATGCCATTGATACGAGACCAATAATGTAAGCTTGAATAGTAGGGATTATTGGAGACGGATTTAGAAGGGCTTCAATACCCGACCAAACCATTGTAACACCCGTGAATAGCATCAATAAAACTATGATGATGCTTGACGCCTTATCCTTTTTCAGTTTCATTCCAATAACTACGATAATACCAATTTTTATTAGATCTGTGAGGTTTTCAAATCCTTCCGTTAACATTCCTTCAGATCCCAATTGAAGAGCTGTAAAAATTTTTAATAGCGATAATAAGGTTAAGAAAATTACGGAACCAATAAGTGATGTTTTCTCAGAAAAGAACAAACGCATCCAATATGAAGTATGTAAATTTATGAAGTAGCACTGTTCAACAAGGTCTCGACCTTTTTTCGTA
>JAEORV010000184.1 GCA_016840695.1 Promethearchaeota archaeon | reverse complement strand
AGAAATTGGAAAGGAGTACATCAACTTAACTGAGAGATGAACCGCTATTTTCTATCCTTTCATTGAAAATCACGGCAGAAATTAAAGTATCTGCTCTTCTTGTTTTTGTTTTTTTATAGTTATCTTTACTATGGTGTAAACTATAAATATAATTCACCATTTCTAGAAGCAAATTAATACAATTTATCATTATTAGATTTAATTACACAAATATCGAGAAGAATAGAAAAATGAGAACTTTTGAACAATACCAAAAAGACCTTTATGCAATGAAGCCTAACATCTTCATCGGCGATGAGAAAGTTGGACGTGACGACCCTCGAATCTTGCCAGGAATGTTACTGGTTAAAGAAACATTTGATAAGGCGTTTGATCCGAAATACGAGGATTTATGTACTGCAACATCTCACCTCACCGGTAAGAAAATAAATCGTTTCACTCACATCCATCAGACACGAGAGGATCTCTTTAATAAACAACGCATGACGAGAGTTTTATGCCATAGGGTTGGAGGATGTATACAGCGTTGCATGGGTATTGACGCGCTTAATGCAGTGTCAATCGTGACGTACGAATGCGACGAAGCTCTTGGAACTACATTCCATCAGAATTTTCTAAATTACATAAAAATGTTTCAAGAAAAAGACCTTTCAGCCTCGTGTGCAAGCACTGATGCGAAGGGCGATAGATCTAAGAGACCATCAGAACAAGAAAATCCAGACGCGTATCTACGAGTCGTAGAAACGAGAGAGGATGGAATTATTGTAAGAGGCGCTAAGCAGTGCATCACGAATACTCCGTATGTCGACGAAATAATAGCCGTTCCATGCAGAATGCTATTTCCTGACGATCACGATTACTGCGTATCATTTGCTATCCCCGCAGATTGGGATGGCATTAAATTGCTTGCCAGACCTGCCTACTTTCATAAACCTAAAAACGTTCCAGAAGACATGCTTCCAAAAACGATGGACATGGGAGATGTCGAAACATTCATAATTTTTGACGATGTTTTCATACCAAATGAGAGGGTATTTTTAAACGGTCAAGCAGATCCAAGACAGACTCCTTATGGGGGCTTTTTAGCATTACTTTTCGCGCATTATCACAGGCATTCTTATACCGGATGTAAACCAGCAGTTTCAGAAATATTAGCGAGCGCAGCAGCTTTAGTTGCGGAATATAACGGAATTGAAAACAAAGCACACGCCAGAGATAAGATCTCGCATCTTTTAGGTACAGCAGAGCTAGTTTTTGCCGCAGGAGAATCAAGCGCGCTTCATTCTGAGAAATCACCTTCGGGAACCATGATCCCAGACGAGATATTGACAAACGCAGGTCGTAGATTAGCAGGAGAAAACATATACGAAGAATATAAAATCGTAGCAGATCTTGCAGGCGGATTAATGGCTACATTACCGTACCTCGATACATTCTTTAACGAGGAAGTTGGAGAGCTTGCTATGAAATACATGCAAAGGAATCCAAGGGTCCCCCCTGAAAACGTCTTAAAGTGCTTTAAAGGCATAGAAAGCCTTGGATGTTCCGATATTGCGGGATTAATGCAAGTTGCAGGACTTCACGGTGGTGGTTCGCCTCAAATGGAGACCATTGCAATGATGGGGCGTTATGACCTTAAAAAGTTGAAAAACATAGCCAAATATTTATTTGGCATTAAAAGTAGCTTAGGTAGAATTGAAAGGTCAGAGATCCCAACGACTCCGAGAAGCATGCTTGAGAAGTTCCGCAAGGCTTTAATTGCGCAGCAAAAGAGGGAAGAAAGGAGTAAATAAAATTTTTTTATTTTTTTATATTATTATTAAGATTCTTTAGCTAATTCTTCAATTTTATAACGTCCAGTAGATAGGTACGCCTTGACGACTTTCCCAAGCAAGGATCGAATGATCTTACCTCCCCGCTTTTTGGATTTTTCAGAGGGCGTTTCACCTATGGCCATTTGAACGATTTCCATTATAGTGTGGATTGGTTGGGTCGTTTTCTTTTTAACTGAAAAAGAATTTGCGATTAAAAAGATCCAATTACACCCGCCGCAATAATCAACGACTATATCCGCTCCCGATTTTTTAAATTCCTTTAATCTTATTTTTGCGTGGTGTAGTAAGGGAAAAATGCTATAAGAAGAACACGCCGCAGATAATCCGCAACATAAGGCGTTTTCGCGGGAATGTTCCAATTCTACAACTTTCACGCCGCACATCTCGAGTAGCTCGCGAACCTTATTAAAAATGGAATCTCCTCTCATCTTTGGCCAGCAACTATCGTGAACGCATGCAGTAATGTTTAGTGGCGTTATTTCGTATTTTCCTGATTTCAGTTCGTCGTAAAGCCAATCAACTATTGAGACAATCTCAAAATTCATTTTTACACCATAGTTTGCCTCGTACACGTATTTAAACATGTTATACCCGGCAATACAAGGCACGATGAGCTTTTTAAATCCGATTTTTTCAAGCTCCTGTTTGAGATTTTTAGCAACCAATTCGTGTCCTTCAAATAAACCCGCCCGAAAGAGGGGTTCCCCGCAACAAAGCGCTGTCGAGCCGAATATCGTCTGATCTTGGTATAATTTTGATTGAAAAATGTAAGGTTGCACCAACAGATTGCAGCTTGCGTAAATCATAGTATCTTTAATTTCGGGATTCTTAATGTTTTCTTCCCATTCCTTTATCCATTTCTTTTCTTCTTTAGGAAGTTTTTTAATTATGAATGAATGTATGTATGGATTCAAGTAAGGCAAGGTTAACACGAGTTTTGCTCTCCCAGGCAATCCATTTTTAAGGTATTTTTCGTGCCATTTATTAATGATCAGCGCGTAGGGACGACAATCGTTGGGACAATAATGATTACAATTCATGCATCCAACGCATTTCTTTAATACTTTCGACTTACCATTTTCAAGTATGGCGGTAATTTCCTTTTTAGCCTTCTCTAGCGGCAACTCTAGCACGGGACATTTATGAAAACATTCTCCACAGCGAGTACACGCTTCTTCGTTAAAGACCATGTAAGTATCAAATTCTTTCAATACCAATTACAATCACATTTGTTTATTTTATATCTATCTTGCTTTAAAGATATAAAAGCTTTTTATGTATTGTACTAAAATTTTTTTTTAATTAGAAGAATATTGGTTCTTATTCAATAAATCCACTGATCTTTAAAGAGTCAATGAACCATCCAATGAAGAATTTAAAACCCATTACATTTTCTTTTGTTATTCTTTTAGAATTTGGTATGAATGTTTCGCGATACTTTAAGGTTATATCTTTAATTGAAGGATTTTCTTTATACCATTCTATAAACGCTTCCTTAGACTTAAAGTATAGATCTTCCATTTCATTCAATAATTTATCCTTACCGTCATCTTTCCATGTACCAAAATGTGATAAAGAAATGGAATTATACTCGTTTCTTATATCCTTTAACTTTTTGTATGCTTTGAGTTGCTCTGATTCGTGAAAATCAGGTGGAAAATATGTGGGAAAAAAGGTTTCATTGTCGTTTCTGACCATTATAGCATCTCCTGGAAATAAATTTTTGTTTTTCTTATCAAGAATGCCAATCGAATCCATAGTATGACCGAATAGATTTAAAACTTCTAATTCTAAACCATTTAAATTTACAATGTCTCTCTCTTTTAATGGAATAACATTTTCCACGGGAGTGACTTTTATTCCAAAAGCATCATTCATTTTTTCTGGGTTTCTTAGGTTATCAATTGCATTTTCTGAGGCTAAAATTTCAACATCTACATCTTTTATCATTTTTTTTACTCTTGCAGCTCCCGATATGTGGTCGCAATGCGAATGAGTCAATATTATTTTATGAATTGGATATAATCCTATCTCTTGTAATTTCTTTAAGAATTTTCTTACATATGATTCTGAAGGAGTGTCAATCATCAACTGCATTCCATTATTTTCAATTATGTAAACCGAAAGAAAATGGGGGAGGTTCATATACTTTCCATCAAAAAGATAAGTATTATCATTGAGCTTTCCTTCAACATCTATATGCACCATTTTTGATTTTGCCCTATACATTAATTATATTTAGAATACTAGTATAATAGAATATATAAGATTTTTCACGGACGTGAAAATTGATTAATATTTCGTCAACTTCAAACTGATTCTAAGAGCTTGTATGCATCTTTCACATTCTTAATCTGCTCTTGAAAATATGGTACAAAATGGGAATCAGAACCTACAAAAATCCTCGCTCCTTCTTTTTTCAACTGCATAATAACGTCCTTCGAAGGAAATGAACGACCAATGGGAAACTTCACTCCCGAAAGGTTGTATTCAATTCCAATTTTGTTCTTTATGCATAGCTTGCCTAATTCTAAAATCCTTTCATCGGAGCAATCGCATTCCGGGGGGGGCTTAATATCTAGTTTATTGATATAGCGAAAGATCGTGTCAATATGGCATATGTTTTTAAATATTTGAGATTTGAT
The DNA here is from genome assembly GCA_016840695.1 of Promethearchaeota archaeon. Taxonomy (GTDB): domain Archaea; phylum Asgardarchaeota; class Lokiarchaeia; order Sigyniarchaeales; family SOKP01; genus FT1-020. The sequence continues at coordinate 568 of JAEORV010000184.1, read as the reverse complement.
CATGTGCTCGGAGTGCGTGAAGAATTCGTCAACAATTTGCGTTATAGTCCAATTTTCCATCAATTGATATAGCTTGTCTCTTTGTGTGATCGGATAATCAAGTATTGGTTCGTGCATCGAACCTGCCACGAAATCGAGCTGTTTTTCGTAATCGTCCATGAACTCGCGTATTTGATCTGCTTTATGGTGGTAATAATCAACTTCTAACCCACTTAAGACAAAATCGTAGTTTTCTTTAATTTTATCTAGTTCTTCTAAATAATCCTCGACTGAATTTACGCTAAATGGATGATCTTCGAACGATTCCACTTGATAAATCTCGTAATGTTCAAGAAAACATATATTAATCTCGTTTTCCTCGGCGATACTCAAGTAATCTTCGAAGGAAGGACCAACATCAACTATGTCATCGCTCCAACTCGAGTGTAAGTGAAAATCAGTATATTTGAATTTCATGAGTTAATAATGAAAATATTATATAATAAGTAAGATTTTCTATTATAATAAACATAGCACGAAAGTTTGCGTGTTTGTAGCAGATTTAATGGATAATGATTCGTGCTTGTCT
>JAEORV010000183.1 GCA_016840695.1 Promethearchaeota archaeon | reverse complement strand
GATATCCTCCTTTTTTTCGAAACATACTTGATTTGCAACATATTGAAGGTTAATAAAATCCTTTCCGGTAACCTTTAAAAGAACTAATGCCTCTTCCGGGCTTATTTCTTCCGAATTTCCCGCTTTTTTTAATATTTCTGATACTGACATCTAATTAATATTATCTATCACTTTTTTAATATTTTCGGGACAAAATTCCTTTCGAGTAATGAATTTTTCGTAAATAGGAAGTCTCTCTTTTAGAATGATTCCTTGTTCTGCGCAAATTGATCCGAGATGGTCTATTTGTGGCCATTCGTTTTCAGGATTTATGTAATCCAATGTGAAAGGCGAGATACCCCCAAAATCGTCGATGCCCATTTCAATGAAATCCTTTTCATGTCCAACAATTAAATTAGGAGGAACTTGAATGGCAATCTCGTTTTCAAAAATCAAGCGTGCAATCCCCGTTATTTTTAGCATGTCTTCTATTAAAAGCGGTTTAACGGGATTATAAGTAATGCCTTCTTTAGTAACGAAATTTTGAATAATGACTTCTTGAATATGTCCGTATTCTTCGTGCATTTCTTTAATTAAATACAAATCGTTTATTCTATCATCTAAATTCTCACCAATTCCTAACAATAAACCGGTTGTAAATGGAATCTTCAACTTGCCTGCGTTCTTTATGTGTTCTATCCTTTTTTTCGGAAGTTTACCTTGGGAAAATTCGTGTACTCCCCCGTCCTTAAAGAGTTCCAAGCTCGTGCTCTCTAACATGAGACCCATGCTAGCGTTGCAATTTTTTAAATCTTTCATTTCCTCGTACGTGAGCCATCCTATATTTGTATGAGGCAAAATATTCAAATCTAATAAGTAAGTACAAATGTCTTTTACGAATTCAATATAATCTGAGCATCCCATTTTCTCCATTTCGTCCTTGACTTCTTTAAAACTATCTGGATGCTCCCCAGACATTATGAGCGCTTCTTTGCAATTAAATTGAAGCCCCTTTTGAATTAAAGTTTCCATTTGGGCGTTATCCAATAGAATCACGTTTCCTTCACCGCTTAATTTCGGGACTTTATAGTTGAAAAAACAATACCCGCATTGGTTTTCGCAGTAGTTTGAGAGCGCAAGCGTGAAATTTTTAGAATATGAAATAATATTTTGCTCGTCCTGAGGTAATTTAGACTTTATATCTTGTGCTTTTTCTTTTAGTTTCTTGAGCGATATTATTTTGAGGCTTTCTATCTCTTTCTTCCTACTCACGCAACTCTCCTTTTATATTTTAAAATCACGTAATCATCCCTGTGATTTACATCAACCAATTCATATCTTGGACCTTGAATCATCTTTTCAAAACCCTCTCCCTCGACCAAACTGGTTGCATCTTGACCTCCCACGATCCATGGCGCAATAGTCAATCTTATCTCGTCAACCAAGTCATTTTCGATGAAGCTCCAATTTAAAGTTCCTCCCCCTTCCAATAAAATCGATTTGATACCGTTATTGAATAATAAAGGCAATAATTTTTCGATATCTACCTGTTTTCCCCTTCCAGCTTTTATTATCTTCACGTTTCTTAATTCAAAATCTCTTATTTTTTCTTCAGAAGCGTTTTCTGTCGTGCATAATATTGTAGGATACATCTCTGGCTGAAAAGTAATTACTTGAGAATCGATTGGGATTCCTAAATTGCTATCTAATACAATTCTATGATATCCTTCGTGCTCGTGGAACTTGATGTGTAGTTTAGGATTGTCTTTCAATATTGTTCCCTTGCCTACCATTATTGCGTCAACTTGAGAACGGAGTTCATGTACTTCTCTCCAATCTTGGTCGTTGCTTAATTCCGGATCTCCCGCTTTGGAAGCAATCTTCCCGTCAATTGTCATTGCAGCGCTTAAAATCACGCGGGGTTTCCTATTTTCTTTCAAAAGCGAGTTCTCCTTTAATGTATGTTTGTTTTATATTTTCAGTTCGAGTTCTTTGAACTATAATCGGGTGTATGCTATTGGTTTCAATCTGATGTGAATAAAAATTCGGCTCACTCAAATCGATTGTAAAGAAATTAGCATTCTTTCCTTTTTCTATTGAACCAGTATCCTCATCCATCCTAAAATTTCTCGCAGCATTGATTGTGACCATTTTTAGCCACTCTCTTGCATCGAGCTCAACAGATTTATCTAACACCCTTGATATAAAATGTAAATACCTCATTTCTTCGAATAAATCTAAGCTATTTGCCATCACGTTATCTGTTCCGAGGGATATGGGTATTTTTTGATTTAAAATTTCTATAATTGGGGGGAATCCAACGCCAAAATATCCATTACTGCGTGGACACAATATTAATGCAATATTGTTCTTTTCTAATTGCGCTAAATCGCTCTTGTTAAAGTGCGTTCCATGAACAACTACATCAAGTAATTTGTCGTTAAATACTTCCCTTATTAAAACGTCGTTTCTCACGTTTTCGGCGCAATGGCAAGCGATTATTTTTTTATTAGTGTTTTTTTTATCAACCAATTTATCTTTTAATGCTTTCGAAATGTGCTTGTAAGATACTAATCCAATTCCATCTGCTAAATCATAGACTGAATCGATATCATTCTCGTTATTAAATCTCCCTAAAGCGAGGTAGTTCATTAGAGATCCTTGTAACGCCTCTTTTATAAGATTCAAACCTTCAATACCGTTTTCTCTAAAATCAATGAAGGTTGTTATTCCACTTGAGAGCATTTCCATGACTGCTTTTTTAATACCCCTTATTTTTACATCCCTTGGTGTCTTTTCAAGTAATTCATGTTTTATACCATTTGGAGGGGCTACAACGTCAATCAAATCTTTATTATATCCCGCTTCTTTTGCAAAGCTATCTCCAACGTGCACGTGAGAATTAATTAATCCTGGAATCACCAATAAATTCGATTCGCTATCGCTTAAATCAATATTATTTCCTGGATTTTCTGAAGTTATACTGGTTATTCTTCCCTCATTATCGATTTCTATATTAATATTTGCCTTGAGGTCTAAATCGTCCCCAATTAGTCCATAACGGGTGAAAACGTGTTTATTGGCCATGCGATTCTCTGTGAATTGAAAAAATTATGAAAGTATATTACTTATTAATATTAAATATTAAAATGGATTCATCTTTTTAAAAATTAGAGAAAAAAAATATCGTTTTAATATCGGTGACATAGAATTAACGAATTTAAAAAAGACTTACAAGATTCCAACAGCACGATAAATATTGGTATCGATAAGGTTGGAATTGTAGGTGTAGAGCGAAAAGTCGAGATCATTCAAGAAAATAAAAGTTACTCGTTTTATCCTAAAATTTCAGCTTTGATCTCGCTCCCGGCTCAACAAAGAGGAATTCACATGAGTCGCAGTAGTGAAACGATAGAGGAAATTATTAACGAAATTGTTTTTGAACCTGCATCTACCATTGAAATTGTTTCAGATAAAATAGCAAAATCGCTTATAGAACGCCATCCTTACACGGCAAAAATAGAAGTGAAACTTGAAGGAAAAATAATCGTGCAAGTTCGAGAGGGAGAAAATAGAGCCAATCAAAAAGCATACGATGTCAGTTCGATGGTTAAAGCAAAGAAACAAGAATCAGGCGAATACGATTTCAATTATTTTATATCTGGTTCGGCGTACGGAATGACATGTTGCCCTTGTGCCTTAGGAATGAGCAAGGAATTTGCACAAGAAGTAATTAAAAACAGAAAAGATATTGACATCTCGGAGGAGAATGCAAAAAAATTATTGAACATCCTTCCTTTCTCTTCGCACAATCAACGCTCGTTTGGGACCATCATTCTGCAGATCAAGGATTTGAACAATCATAAAATTGATGTGTTAGACATCATAGATATAATTGAAGAATCAATGTCGGGTAAAATACAGTCAGTTCTAAAACGACCTGAAGAAGCGGAATTAGTAAGGATTGCCCATTTAAAACCATTATTTGCCGAGGACGCCATTAGAGAAATGGCAAAAAATTTTGTGATAAAAGATTTCAAGAATCTAGACGAAAATTTCAAGGTCGTGTTTAAAATCGAGAGTTTTGAATCAATTCATCCGCATAATGTCTATTCTGAACTTAAGACAACCGTTGGAGAATTGAAAAAAGCGATTAAATTTTAACTTATTTACATGTCTTCACTTTTTTGCGAACATCTTGATGACTTTTAAATATTCTGACACTGGAATTACTTTTGGATTTCTCGCATAACTGCTCGAAATAGGAGCGTCGCATCTCGAACATAGAGAACTCTCCCTCAACCAATCGCGAAATTCATCCGCGTGAGCAGGATATCTACATTTTGGGCATAATATTATTCCTCTCCCTTTATCGGCAGGTAGTTTGGGTAGTTCAAAACAAAAAATGCATTTAAAATCTTCTAAGGTCAAATTCAGTCCTTTAGGTTTAAGTTTTGCGTAATATGAACTGGGTCTCGACTTTTGACTTTTACTGGAAGTAGTTGTTCTACTTCGAGCTGTTGTTCTTGCATGTGTAGCACGTCTTGGTTTCTGCTGCGTTGAGGTGGTTCTAGACCTTTGTCTGGGTGGTGGAACGGTGCTATATTGTCTTCTTCTTGTTTGAGGACGAATGGTTTCATTAATTCTACGCGTGCGATCCGTTATGTAATCGCTAGTGATGCGAGGTATTGAACTTGTTCTCCTTCCAAATATTCCTGGAACAATGATGAGGATGCCAAAAATAATCAAAGTAAAAATGAGTAGTAGATCATATTGAAAATAAAGCGGACTTAATAGTGTATCTATGCCGCTTTGCATGTAACTGCTCAAAAATATCCAATATCCTATTATAACAATATAATTAGAGATTGCGCAAAAAAACCCAAAACCTCGCGCGTTTACGGCTCTTGTTCCAAAATAGACATTCACATATTTTTTAAACATTTTATACTGTGAAATCATGCTGTATAACAAGTATGGAAGCCCAAAAATGACGCTCCAAGAGCTTAAAGAAACGTAAGCTTCGTTTAAAAGATTTTCTCCCAATAAACCCGTAAAACTACTCCAAATCGTAAAAAAGATCCCGATGAAAGGCGGAC
>JAEORV010000182.1 GCA_016840695.1 Promethearchaeota archaeon | reverse complement strand
TTTTAATCAATTATTTAGTATAAATAAGATTAATATCTAATTCAATCTCACTATATTTAAAGATTTATGCTCATGAGTTTACAAAAATATCACTCAAAACTCAGTTTGAGATTTTGACCTGAGAATTTGGCGTGATAATGAGATATTGATCTCCTAACCTGCCCATGGATCCACCGTTTTCAACTAAAAATAGCCTAATTTCGTCTATCGCTCGTTTCAAATCGCTCATGGGAATATTACTATTGTCAAAAAGGTCTTTCGTGTTGATGATTAAAATCCTTCTCCCTAGTAATTGTCTCTTTATGTCATTTACCTGATCAAGTTCAGTAAAAGTGTATTTCTTGATTAAATAATTCTGCACGCTAGTCAGCATTAATAGATCTCCTTCTTTAGAGAATCCCATTGTTTCCTGTGGGCTCGCAGCGAAATGAATATCTTCTCTTTTTTTTCCAAATATTGTCATTTTTAGCTCACGACTTTTTCTTCAAGTAGAAATAAAACATGTTATCTAAGTTATTTTTAGAAATAGTCATATATAAATGACTGAATTATCGAGATGTGCTATATGTATTACCCATGAAATATACATCAATGTAGCACATCAATGTAGCTTTGACATATATTTTTATTACTTTTAAGATTATCATTCATATTATAATTAAACTATCTAAATACAAGTAAAAAGAGAAAATAACATGACAGAACAGAATGTAGTTACCAATAAAGGAATGGTAAGAGCAGAATTTAATTTCTGGGTTGGCAAGTACATGGACAAATTCTACGACAATTTAGAAAACAAGAAAATTGTCGGGAACAAATGTCCGAAGTGCTCCGATGTGTTTGTGCCACCCAGGCAAGTCTGTGGAAAGTGCAACGAGACAATTCCACTAGAGCAAAATTGGGTTGACCTAACTGATACAGGAACACTAAAGAATTACACTATAACAAAATGGAAGATTACGGAGAGAGGGTCGAGAAAAGTCAAGGATTCAATCATTGGAATGGTACAAATCGACGGAAGCAATACCGCTATTATTTACAAGCTATTAGACGTGGATCCTGCCGATGTTAAAACAGGAATGAAGGTTAAAATCGAATGGAACGATAAAACAAAGGGCGAGCCCGGAGACATCAAGGGGTTCGTAAAAGCGTGAGGTGAAACAAATGGATAAAGTAGGAATTGTAGGTTACTATTACATGAAAATGTCTCCTGATCTAATTTACGGGCGATATAACCTCATTTTTGAGACGGTAAGAGGTGCTTTAGACAGCGTAAACTTGAAAAAGAAAGATATAACAACCGTGATCTCTGCAACGAACGATTATTATGATGGTCGTACGATATCAAACGCATATTGTGTTGAACCGGCAGGAGCTTATTTAGCTGACGAATCCAAGGCAGAAATGGATGGTGCTTTTGCAGCGCAATATGGTTTGATGAGAATTTTGTCTGGTAATCATAAATTAGCAGTTGTATGGGGTGGAAGTACGCCTTCTTGTTACCCGTATGATTCTGCGCAATTATACCAGACAGATCCAACGTTCGAGCGCCCTATAGCATTAGTTAATAACATAACTGCTGGAGGATTTCAGATGAGAGCTTACATGGAAAAATATGGCGTGAGTGCTGAGGATATTGCTAAAGTAGCCGTGAAGAATAGGAAAAACGCAGCGAAAAATCCATTAGCTAATCCCGAAGCTCAAAATGCTAACATTACAGTGGATGATGTATTAAAATCTGATATATTGAGCGATCCAGTAACAGAACTCATGTATGCTGCTCCTTGCGATGGATTAGCTGCTATTTTATTGGCACCCGAAAAGCAAGCGTTAAAGATCACGGACGAACCTGTCTGGATCAAGGGTGTTGGTTCTAATCAAGATCCTTATTATTTAGGCGATAGAGATCTCTCTGAATGTAAGTCAATGGAAATGGCCGCAAAGATGGCGTTTGATGGCGCTGGAATTACTGCAAAAGATGTTGATTTTGCAGAGATATTTGAGCAATATGCTCACGAGGAATTAATTCTTGCTGAAGCTATTGGGCTTGCTGAGAAAGGAAAAGCTAATGAGCTAAATTCGGAGATAAACGGTGATATTCCAATTAATCCTTCTGGAGGAGCTATTGCTGGGCATGCTCCATTTGCCACGGGATTGATGAGAATTATTGAAGCAGTTAAACAACTTCAAGGTAAGGCTGATGGTTATCAAGTAAAAGATCCAAAAGTCGCGATAGCCACTGGACAGATTGGATTCTGTGCGCAGAATAATATATTATATGTACTAGAAAAAGGAGGTAATTAAAAATGGGAAGACAAGTAGCAATAGCATCAGCAGGTTTTTGCGAACATGCTGTAAGACGCTCTGATGTGAGCATGCCAGAGATGGTGAAAGAAGCAATTGACGACTGTTTAAGTAAGGTACCTAGTGTAGGGATTGAAGATATTGACATGTTTGTTAATGGAAACATGCCCGCTTTCGAAGGAGCCAGCATTCCAGAGTTATGGATGACTGACTGGATGGGTGCGCGAAATAAGCCTCTAATGCGCGTGACAACTGGTGGAACGACGGGAGGTACGGTGGCCATAGCGGGTTATTATTCTGTTGCCGCAGGATTACCTGGAGTTGATACCGTATTGGCAGTTGCGTTTGAACAACAATCCCAAGGCGACACGAGCGTGGGACTTTCAAGCGTGGCTCTAGGAGAGCTCACAGCGATTCAATCGATAGGAATGCCTCTTCAAAAAATGAAACGGTTGGTGTCTGCAGGTGCCGCCATTGGTATTGCCGCATATCAAGCAACAAATTACATGCGGAAAAGCAAGATTACGGAAGAGGATCTAGCGAGAGTTGTCGTGCAGAATCGAAGAAACGCGGCAAAAAACTGGTACACCCATTTAAAAATGCCAAATGTCACGATTGAGGAAGTTTTGGACACGCCTTATATTTCCTATCCTTTACGGTTCGGTATGGTTTGTCCAGCTTCAGATGGTTGCTGCGCAATGCTCTTTACTACAGAAGAAAAAGCAAAAGACATGGCAGATATTCCTGTTTATGTGAATGGCGTAGCGAGCGTGGCTAATGAAACGGGAATTATGGGATACAACGCTGGCGGAGGAGGACAATTGGACCCTTCAGAACAGTTAGGCGCACAAAGAAGTGCAGAATTAGCATTTGATCAAGCAGGAATCTCATTTCCAGGAAAAGAAATTGACTACGCAGAAGTTTACGCTCCTTTTCCAAACCAGGAGTTAATGTGGGTCGAAAAATTGGGATTATTCGAGACTAATACAGCTCCCGAAATGTACGCAAATGGAACGACTGCCGCAAATGGTGAATTCCCCATAAATACCTCTGGTGGAGTAAATTCTACCAATGCCATTGGAGCCTCTGCTATGGAAAGACCCGCAGAAGCGGCATTACAGATAATGGGGAAGGCTGGAAATCAAGTACCAAAAACAGTTCACACGTCGCTAGGCCACGGATGGGGAGGAATTATTAACCTCATCACGATGATGGTCATGGCAGACGAACCAAAAAGGAAATTTAAATAGGAGGTAGAAATAAAATGTCAAAAAAAATGGAATATGACCGAAAGGAATATGACGTAACTCGAACAATGCCTGGAAACTGGTATCTTTCAAGCTATAAATTCAGGTACAGCTTGGATCACCTCCAACCCTGGTTCAAGAAACTAAAGGAAAAGAAATTAGTTGGTACTCAATGTAGGAGCTGTAATACTGTATTCTTCCCTCCGAGACTTGTGTGTGGATACTGCCTCGTTAAACCTGATTTATGGGTAGATGTCAGGGAGACGGCTCAAGTTGCAACATTTAACATAACATACGAGAAAAATCCACAAACTGGAGAGGTTGTTGAAAAACCCGTCGTATGCGTTCGTCACGATGGGACTGACACGGCTTTTTTGGCCCAATTAAGTCCAGAAATAAACTTTAGGGAAACTTATGTTGGAATGCCCCTCAAAGTGAAATGGCGCGATGAACCAGAGGGGAACATTGGTGATCTTGAATATTACGAGCCATTAGAAGATGAAGCCAAGGATTTAAGAAAAGAGGAATAAACTCCTTCTATTTTTTTTTTTCTTTACTTTTTATTATTTTATTTATTATGCTATTTCACTAACTCTTTTATAGATTGAAAACAAAAAGTAATCAATTATTATAATTAAATGTGAAGTTTAATGCGAAAAAAGCAAATTATAATTTCGGAGTCTTTTATTAGGACATTCTTAATCGTATTAATGTATGGCGTGGCATTTGGATTAGGATACATCACGCGTTTAGGAAATCCTGACGTGACTTACAGATTTTATGTATCTGAACAAGAAATTTATGCACTATATCGATTAAACCTTAAGGATATTTTAGATTTGATTATTATAGGGCCAATGTTTACGGTGATATCATTTTTCCTCGTGAAAAGAATTCTTGAAGACTTAAAAAAATATGATTTACCTGAAAAACGAATAAAATATCTATTCACGATTTACTTACTTGCCGTAGTGATTTTCAACTATGGAAATATCACTCACATAACCATGAATCGGTTAAACTCGCAAGTACCGGCAGCCCTTGAAACTGAAGCTTTTTATTATGCGATATATTTCTTAGATGAAATAATAGGTCATCTTTTCATTACTCTTGGATTTTTTGTAATACTTACTGAAATTTGCTATATTCACACATTGAGCCTTAAAAATCGTGTTGGAGCAGATTCTTTTTCTAATTTTATCATGCGTTCTCGTCTAGAGGGATATATTACCACATTTTTCGGAATTCTCGGAGGGATAATAACTGCTTTTTCTTATTTGGAAGGGCAATGTGCTTTTGTATATCTACTTCTTAATCCGATTTGTGGTGTTGTATTATTTTATTTTAATAATAAAAGAGCAGCATTGAAAACCAAGAATAATTTAATATTGATGATGTTCTTATTAATGACAATAACATTTACCATGACGGTACTATTATGGGGATTATTTACTGGATTGAAACCTGTCTATCCATTTTTCTATCAGAATTCAGAGATATGAATGCATGAATTGAATACTTAAATAGTTTG
>JAEORV010000181.1 GCA_016840695.1 Promethearchaeota archaeon | reverse complement strand
AAAAGCTTTCGTCCTTCATGAAGTAAAGGAAGGTAAGATACTATTTAGTAATGCGATGAACCTCGTATATCTTACCATTTTTAATTTAGATAATAAAAAACCAATTCTCTATAATGCAGGAGATGATGTATTTACTTATTTTAACAAGATAACCTCTATAAAAATTAAGAATAAGGCACCATATTTTATGGGAACACGAATGGGGCGCCCAGAAAAGTCCGAAAGGAAAAGTATGAAAGGGATTCACACATTATTTCCTCTCAGCGACAAAGTAGGGAGTTCAAGGCTGGTAGAAAAAGCGATTGAAATTGGGAAGATAAAAATTGATGTTTGTAGAAAAAGCTGTCCCAAGTGCGGAACTGTGAGCATATTAAATACTTGTCCGAAATGTGGAGAACACGCAGAAATTCAAATTATATGTGAAAAATGCAAAAATCTATATCCTACAACCCAAGAAAACTGTCCTCAATGCAATTTACCATTAAAAACTTCTCACGAGGCGCTGTTTAATGTTAAGTCTCATGTAATTTCAAAGCTAAGTTCCCTAAAAATGTCTCTACCGAAGAAAATTAAAGGGATTTTTGGTCTAACAAATAAGTTCAAAGTTCCTGAACCAATTGAAAAAGGTTTATTAAGAGCAAAAAATGGTGTTCTTGTTTATAAAACCGCTGAAATAAGATACGACGCAACGGACATTCCCTTAACTCATTTTAAACCCAAAGAAATAGGTACTTCTATTAAAAAACTCAAAGAATTGGGGTATGAAAGGTCATATAAGGGAGAATCAATTATCAACGAAGAGCAAGTTGTTGAATTAAAAGTTCAAGATATTCTATTATCAGATGATTGTGCAGAATATTTTGTTAAAGTTGCTAATTTTATTGACGATGAACTTGAATACTTCTACAAGATGGAACGATTCTACAATATATCTAAAAGAGAGGATCTAATTGGACATCTCGCAGTTGGGTTAGCTCCACATACTAGTGCGGGAATAATTGGTAGGATAATTGGGTTCTCTCCCGCAAGATCAATATACGCTCATCCTTTTTGGCATGCTGCTAAGCGTCGTAACTGCGACGGTGATGAAGACGGAGTGATGTTATTGCTGGATCCCTTGCTAAATTTCTCAAGGTTTTACTTACCTAGTAAAATAGGAGGGCGAATGGACGCAACTCTCGTTATATCGAGCATGTTAGATCCAAATGAGGTAGATGGAGAAGCACATAACGTTGATACGTTATTTCGATATCCATTGGAATTTTACGAGGCAACTGAACGATTTTCGTCTCCTTCTAAAATCTTCGATATTATGAGGCTTGTTAAAAAAAGGTTGGGAACTCCAGAGCAGTACGAATCAGGTTTTAATATCCCAACAGATGATATTAACGAGGGACCCACCACTACTGCTTATAAGACCTATGAAAGTATGGACGATAAAATTTCGGCCCAGCTCCATATTGGTAAAATGATTGAAGCAGTTGATGCGAAAAATGTAGCAGAGAAGATACTATCGACTCACTTCACGCCTGATATTATGGGAAATTTAAGAAAATTCGCCGTGCAAGGGTTTCGATGCGTGAAATGTAATTCCAAATTTAGGCGCCCACCCATTTCAAACGGGGGAAAATGTCCGTCCTGTGGAAATAATGTAATCTTGACCGTAAATCGAGGAGGCATTATTAAATACATTCCACGGGCAATCAATCTATGTAACGATTTTAAACTAGACGACTATTTATTACAGCGCATAACTCTTGTCGAAGAATATGTGGAAAGTCTGACAAATAATCCAAAGATTAAGCAGCAAAAATTAAGCGATTTCTTCTAATGATTCATTCTTAAATCGTGATAAACACGAATTTTTAATTGTTTGAACAGAAATTTAAGTGCAGGAGGAGGGATTCGAACCCTCGAACTCCTATGAGACTGGAGCCTCGGTCCAGCACCGTTGACCAGGCTTGGCAACTCCTGCGAATGTTAAATGAAGTAAATAATTGATTTGATGCTAATGCAATAAAGTAAAAACAACAAAATATAAATTTTTTTTTAATTTTTCATGTTTTACTATTAAATAAATTTATATTCCACAATTTTCATTTTTTAGTAGATAAACTAATATAAATATCTTAATTTATAAATAACAATTACACGTGAAAAATTAGCAACAATATGGGTTAAATTCTTGTCGGTCGATAGGAAAAAACTGGGCGCTTTACTCAAGTGGTACATTCAAGAAGTTGGAAAAGACTTGATAGCGGTCATCGTGGTTAATAGAGAAGGTCTAGTAATCGATGCCATTACTGGAGGTTCTGATAAAAGCGTCGATGAAGAAATCGTTGGAGGCGTGAGCGCATTAGTGGAACCCGTTTTGACGAGAATCACGAAAGAGTTTAGTTCGGGTGCTTTTGGAACCGGTACTTTTGATACTGAAGATTACCGGCTCATTTTCTGCGAAGCTGGACCTGAAGCTGTTTTTGTTACAGTATTAGACGCAGTTGCAATGGTAGACCCCGTGTTCCCCTACGCCTACTTGACCGCTGAGAAGATCGCTCGGATATTTGACGGCCGTACGGTAAGTCCCGTGATCCCAAAAATAATTACTCAAAGTAGTGGTACAATTGAAAGGAAAAAGGGAGCCCTACAAAAAATTAAGGTTCAATCGGGAGAGTATGCTTACAAATTAATTTTGGGGGGAGATGGTGGAGTTGGAAAGACGAGCATGGTTCACAGGTTCGTAGAAGACGCTTTCCAAACGGATTATAAATCTACTATCGGGACATCCATAATGAAAAAGGAATGCGAATTCGAAGGATTGAGTAGCAAGGTTCGGTTTGTAATATGGGATTTAGCGGGGCAAAGTCAATTTAAACGCGTGAGACAGACATACGTGGAAAACGCAGAAGCCGGAATCGTAGTCTACGATGTTACGAGAAAAGACACCTTCGATAACATAGATATATGGCATAAAGAAATTAAAGAAGCGTCGCCAACCATTTCATTAGTACTAGTTGGTAATAAAATAGATTTAGTAGACGATCGCAACGTGACCACTGAAGAAGGACAAGCGCTCGCCCAGAAATTAGGTTTGACTTACATCGAGACCTCAGCTAAAGACGGCACGAACATTCAAGATGCGTTTAAAATGCTCGCACTTCAAATGATAAAAAGATTTGTCGTGACTGAAGAAGTATAAAATTCTAAGCCTCTGGTGGGAATTGAACCCACGACCGATTGATATTTCTTCTCAAATGCTCATTTTTTATCGAATACGAATCAATCGCTATACCGCTAAGCCACAGAGGCACGACTTTTGAGTTATTAAATATAATTTTGAAAAAATTATAAACATTTTTATTAAAATATGTCAAAAGGATTGAAAAAATGGTTTTAAAACTCTCTTATTTAACAAATGGTTTAGTTTAATTTTTATATATAAGAATATATGAATTAAAATATAGCTATAAAAACTCCTACAAATTGAATTCTTAACTTTTGAAATATAAAGTAAAATATGGGGTGTTTTAATACTATTATTTGAAGATAATTATGCAATAGGAAACAGAAGTGACATATTGCAGCGGAAGTGAATTATTTAATGGAACTAGATAGAAAAGTAATGGCTGCATTAGCTATTTTATTAACTGTGGGCTATGGAATTACTATGGCCGAGGCCGGAGTAAGCATCCCTGGCTGCGCAGAGGGATCTCCTTAAACTATAGAAATTATGCTAAAATGGACATTTACTTCTTCTTTTTTCTTTCCTCATTGATTCATTACAGATTAAGATTTTTGAATTAAAAATTAATTTTTATTAAATTTTTGACACTGACAATCATTATCGATTTCTATTGGAATTTTTTTAATCTTAAACTCGAATGCATCATACATGATAAAATGGCCATGCGAAAAAGTATCAATTCCACAAATATCATGGATTATTATTTCAGAAATAAGATTCCCTGTTCCGATGACAGTAGCGCCAAGATTGATGCCTTTAGAAATTATTTTTTCTTTCTCTTTATATCGTAAAAATTCACTCTTACTTATGAAATCTGAAGGTCCAAAAATGCATCTTAAGCATGCAATATTATTTTTTGGATAAAAGCCATATATTTCACCAAGAAAATGGTTCACACCTCCCCAATAAAAAGGTTTACGATTAATAACACATAGGTCATTTATTAAATAAGGGGCGCCTTGAAAATCCATGGCATTAACGATGATATCCCCCCATTTTATTAATTCGTTGATTTTGCCAATGCCCTCGTTATACTCTTTCTCTTTTAAATTTAAAATGTTTAATTCCTTAGGATAGTCAATTTTTATATTGTAAGATTCTATTGATATATTTGGATTTATAATCAATAATCGTTCTTCCGCTTTCTCAGTCTTTAAACTACCAACATCTCTAGGGACATATAAAGTTTGACGATTTAAATTTGAGAGTTTAACAACATCATAATCAATAATTTTAAAGTTTTGCACGCCCGAATATATTAATCCCATTAGAACATTTGAACCTATCCCTCCGATTCCAAAAACAACAATACGAGCATCCTTTATTCTTTTCTGTTTTATCAGCCTATGTGATAATTGTCGCGACCATCTTTTCTTATCAAGCTTGTCCAATGTATTATTATCCTTATTTCTAAAATCTTGATTTACCATCTCTCTATATTTAATTTGTCTTGTTAAGAGTTTTATTTTTATTTCCTTTAATTTTGGTTGTTTAAAGTATCGGAGATCCATCAGCTTGTTCAATAATTTTACATTGAATTCCATTTTCACATTATATTAAAAATCTAAGTAATGTTTGATGATAGATCTCGAATTATGTATTTAAACTTATTATAAAAGTATTTTTTTAAAATCAGTCTTTTTTTCTTTAAATATAATAAGCAATTTTAATAATTATCAAGAAATAAAATAGATATTATATATGTCAAATCATCATGAAAACAGATCTTTTAATATGAATATTGAAAAGAAAAATCGTTTTGTATTTTTTTTGTGTATCTTACTGCACAAATCCTTTACATCTACATAAATGCTTATTTACTTATCTATTTTGCCAATGTCTCAACT
>JAEORV010000180.1 GCA_016840695.1 Promethearchaeota archaeon | reverse complement strand
GGCACAAGGATATCATAAGAAAATTCTGGTAGTGGATCTTTCAACTGATTCATGGCATATTGAAGAACTCGATGAAAATATTTACAGAGAATATTATGGAGGTTATGGCTTAGGAATTTATCTTTTTTACAATATTTGACTATAGGAGTAATTGCAATATTTTTATTTTCAAGTAAAAGTTCAATAAGAGGAAATGATGAAATATAAAGAGAAACAAGCAAAATGTAAACCAGAAATTCTCCGTCTTCTAAAGAATAAACCGCATGGAATGATTGCAACAGATATTAAGGAAAATTTAAATCACCAACTCAGTAGAAATACAATTCAATCATATTTAGAACAGCTTAAAGCTCAGAAAAAGGTTTATTCAGTAAGTATTGGTCGGTATGAACTGTGGTTCCATAATAATCAAGAGCGTAACAAAAGAGGCAATATTCAAGAGTTATCAAATCACCCTATTTTCCCCTTTCTATCAATTTTTCTTGATACATTGGAAAATAACCCCGCATATGAGGGAATCAACTGGAAAAAGTTTGGACTTGACTTAGGGAAAACCTTTGGATTTGAACCATATTTCCCAAAACTTAGGTATTTTGTAGTTGATGATCCCTTAAAAGTTTTTAATCTCAGCCAAGAATTATATCCTTTAATATTAAGACAAATCTTGATTTTCTTTGGTGACAAGAACTTTAAAATAGGTCCTCCAATTATTCAAAAAGAAATGAATAATATTATTTTTCGAATTCACGGCTCAAAATACAGTAAAAGTAAGATTTTTTTTCATCTTTTATGTGGAATTGAAGAAGCAGAAATTGGTCAAATTATTCCAATTCCAATTAAAATAGATGTTTTACAGCAAATTTCAGAAAAAGAAATTGTAGATATAAATTTTAAAATATTCCCCGATGAAGAGAGGGAGTCCAATTTGCTGGGATAAATAAATAGCTAATTAAAGAAAATATAAACTTAATTAATCTGAAAAAAAGAGAAAAAAAATAGAGAAAAATCTATACTCTGGACCAGACCTCGTTAAATACACCTTTCGGATATTTGCACACAGGACATTCTTCCGGAGGTTCATCTCCATAGTGAATGTGTCCACAAATTCTACAACGCCAAGCTTTCTTTGCGCCTTTAGAGTTGTCAATATCGTCCCAATATTCCGTTTTTTGTTTCCAGTCTTCATCAACAGGAGCATATGGAACGTCTTCTATTGGGGGCATAACGGGTTCATAAGCACCTAATGCGTGTCTTGATATGATGAGCTTTTGAATTTGCGTGGTTCCCTCGTAAATCTGATACAATTTTGCGTCTCTAAACAACTTTTCAATAGGCATCATTTTGGTGTAGCCATACCCTCCGTAACATTGCAATGCGTCGTTAGCAACTTCTAACGCCATTTCAGTTGCGTAAAACTTCGTCATTGAGGCCCAGAGAAGCGGATCCCTTCCATTGTCGGCATCCCAACATGACCTCCAAGTCATTAACCTTGAAGTTTCGACCTTTTGAAACATCTCTGCGATTTTGAATTGTAATACTTGAAAGTCAGCAAGTTTCTGTCCAAACGCTTTTCGCTTTTTTACATAGTGTATTGCCCATTCTAGAGCAGATCGTGCTAGACCTGTTGCCATGGCACCAATTATGGGACGAGTTCTCGAAAAAGTTTGCATTGCTAATACAAATCCTTTCCCGGGTTCTGCCAATACATCTCCCGGGGGGACTCGGTAATCCTTTAAATTTACTACCGTTGTATTTGATAGTCTATGACCCATTTTTTCAATGTGTCTTCCCGTTTCTACGCCATCTTGATCAGTCCGGATGAGAAATCCGCAAATTCCTTTATGTCTCGATTTTGGGTCAGCGTTCGCAAAAAGAGAAATGTATTTTGCTAGACCTGCGTTAGTAATCCAGTATTTTTTACCGTTTAAAATCCATTCATCGCCATCTTTATCTGCCTTGCATATCATTCCCCCTACATCTGAGCCCATTACTGCCTCAGACGTGGCAAACGAAATTAATCCAAAATTTTGAAGCAAGTCCTTACAGATCTCTTCTTTTAATGCTTCATTTTTAGACATCAATAATGGTTCTTCACCAAGTCCATTAGCAAAGATACTTGTTGCCATTCCTGGTCCTGCCGCAGCAAATTCTTCAACCACTAGTGCTGATTCTAATAGCCCGTATTCGTTGCCACCATACTTTTTTGGAATATCTAGGTTCATTAAACCTGCTTTCCACGCTTCTTCTATGATATGAATAGGTGTTATACCAATGTCGTCGTATTTATGAACTACGGGAAGGATGTGTTTTAATGCAAATTCTCTCGCCTTGAGACGAAGTTGCTTCTGTTCTTCAGTTAAGGAAAAGTCCAATTTTAAAACCCCCTTAACCCATTTTTGCTACTAGTTTATCAACGATATCTTTAAAATCGAGTTGTTCTGGTTTTGGAACAAATTGAATCTCAATAGATTCGTCCATTACATCTATTCGCGTGGCTTTCAATTCTTCTATTATTGCCTTTACCGCTCCTTTACTCCAGCCATATGATCCAAACGCCATGCCGATTTTATTCATCGGTTTTAGACCTTTTTGATAACACAAGTATTCTGCGACTGTAGGAAACAATCCTAAATTCAAGGTTGGACTTCCCACCAGAATTGCTTTAGCTTTCATTGCTTCGGTAATTACATCGCTATAATCAGATTGAGTTAAGTTAAACCGTTTAACAGGGATCCCTCGTTTTATAATTTCTTGAGACAATGCTTTCGCTATTTTCTCCGTGCTTTGCCACATCGAATCGTATACTATCACGACGCTATTCTCGTCTATTTCTCCAGATGACCACTTTGTGTACGCTTCGAGAATTTTTGGAATGTGGGTCCTCCATCCAACTCCGTGAGAAGGACAGATGATATCAATAGGAAGAGCTCCGACAGCTGGGAGTGTTTTCTTTATCAAGCCTGATAAGTGTAGGAGAATATTTGCGTAATATTTCTCTGCTTCCCACATTATCTCAGAGAGCGCGTTTTCATCGTCCCAATATTTTGACGTTGCGAAGTGTTGTCCAAATGCGTCGTTTGAGAATAGCACGTTTTTACCATTCTCATCGGACATGAATGAGACCATCGAATCTGGCCAATGTATCATAGGTATCGGGACGAACGTGAAAGTTTTACCGTTTCCTACGTCCAATGTATCTCCTTCCTTTACCGCACGAATACTTTTAAAAACACCCGCTTCAACTTCTTCGTGATAGTGCTGTTCTAAGATATCAACACCTTTAGTGGAAGCAATGATCTCAGCATTTGGTATGTGTGGTAGTATTAATGGAAATGAGCCAGAATGGTCAGGCTCTATATGGTTTACTATGAAATAATCAATATCCTTAGGATCGCATACCTCCTTAATGCTCTTTAGGAAATATTTGAAATATGGTCGTTTTACTGCATCAATTAGTATGGTTTTATCTCCACTCTTTACTAAATAAGCATTGTAAGAAGAACCTTTATGAGTTGAATATCCGTGAAAGTTTCTTACCTCCCAATCCACGTATCCAACATAGAATACATTCTTTATTAGTTCTAAATTTTTCAATATATTTTTCACCATTCATTTAGGAAATTAATCTGATAAATAAGATAATAAGACTAATTTTAAGTTTAATTTCTATAAAATATAAAGATTTTTAGTTGCTTGCGGAGAAGCAAGAAATTATAAATAACTTTTTTCTTCTACTTTATAATTAAGATCGCATGCTCTAATCATTAGAGATATAATGAATTTAAAAATTGTATTATTGAAATCTTAGACTATTAATTTATAAAATAAAGAAAATATCTTTTTATATAATTTCTATCTTTAAAGATACGACAAAACAGAGAATAAAGAAAAATGGAACCTAATTTAGATAAGAATTTAGAAGAAATTGAAGATCTTGCTCGATTTCCGTCAGAAAATCCCAATCCCGTCATAAGAGCCAATTTTGACGAAGTATTATATACTAATCAATCTGGTCAAAAATTATTAGAAATTCAAAAAGGTTGTAAAATTCCTGAATTCTTGAAAGAATATATTAGTGAATCATTATCCTCAAACAAAATTCAGGAAGTAGAATTACCAATTAAAGATCAAATTTATTCCTTTGCGATAACACCAATAAAAGAAAAAACTTATGTAAATATTTATGGGAAAGACATTACTGAACGTAAAAAAAGTGAAAAAGCTCTTTTAAATGAGAAAGCATTTACAGAAACTGCTTTAAACGCACAGAGAGATACATTTTTCGTTTTTGATCCTTCTACCGGAACAGCAATAAGATGGAATAACGCCTTTAACGAGGCAAGTGGTTATACTGACGAAGAAATTTTAAAATTAGAAGCCCCTGTTGCTTATTACAACGAAAAGGATTTAAAAGAGTTAGCAGGTGCAATAAAATTAATTGAGCAAGGAAAAACGACCATTAATGAGGTAAATCTAAAAACTAAAGATGGAAATTTGATACCATTTGAATATGTCGCATCTGGAATTTTCGATAATGATAATAATCTAAGATACATAGTAGCAGTAGGGAGAAATGTCACTGAACGCAAAATAGCAGAACAAAAAGCACAAGAATCTGAAGAAAAATTCAGACAAATATTTGAGGCCATCCCAGACCTTTATTTTCTTGTTTCTGGAGATAACACCATTATAGAATACAGTGGTAACATTAGAGATTTATATCTTAGCCCTGAAGAATTTCTCGGAAAAAAAATTCAAGATCTATTGCCAATTGAGGTCGCTGAATTAAATACTTCATCAATAAAAAATACTTTAAAAACTAAAGAACCTCAAATAGTTGAATATGATCTTTTTGTGAATAATGAAATAAATACCTATGAAGCTCGTCATTTGTACCTGTCTAAAGATCGGGTATCAATTTTCATTCGAGATATTACCAAACGAAAAAGAGCTGAACGACAATTAAAAGAATCAGAAGAAAAATATCGAGTAGCGTTTAATCGCGCAAATTTCTATAAGGATCTTTTTGCACATGACATGAATAACGTTTTTAATAGTATTCTATTATCTGTAGAATTCATTTCAGAAACTCCA
>JAEORV010000179.1 GCA_016840695.1 Promethearchaeota archaeon | reverse complement strand
CGATCTCCCTGAAAATGTAATAATTGAAGAATTAGATAAGGGTTATTATCTTAATAACAAAGTTTTAAGACCCGCACGGGTCGCAATTACAAAAAAATCTAAAATAAAAATTTAAACATAAAATAAAAAAAAGGAGTGATTAAAAATGGGAAAAATTATAGGAATTGACTTAGGAACATCAAACTCAGCAGCTGCTGTATTAATTGGCGGCAAACCTACTATAATCCCGAGTGCCGAGGGAAATACGTTAGGTGGAAAAGCATTTCCATCAGTCGTGGCGTTTACTAAGGACGGACAGAGGTTAATCGGAGAACCTGCGAGACGGCAGGCGATATCAAATCCAGAAAAGACAATCACGGCAATTAAGAGGAAAATGGGCACGTCGTACAAGGTAACCATTGATGGAAAAGACTACACGCCTCAAGAAATTTCAGCAATGATCTTGAGGAAGATAAAAGAAGACGCAAGCGCCTATTTGGGCGAAGAGGTCACCGACGCAATCATCACGGTGCCAGCATATTTTAACGATAATCAAAGACAGGCAACGAAAGACGCGGGAAGGATCGCGGGATTAAACGTGAAGCGTTTAATTAACGAACCCACTGCCGCTGCCGTTGCCTATGGCCTTGATAAAAAAGATGCAAGTCTCAAAATTGCGGTATTGGATTTGGGAGGTGGAACATTCGACGTGACAATAATGGAGATGGACAATCAAGTATTCGAAGTGATTTCAACTGCCGGAGATACGCAATTAGGCGGTACCGATATGGATAAACTGATCGTGGATTACATCGTTTCTGAATTTCAGAGAGAACAAGGCGTCGACTTGAGAAAGGATCCGATGGCAATGCAAAGAGTATTAGAAGCTGGTGAAAAAGCGAAAATCGAGCTTTCTACTTCAGTCTCGACGGATCTTAATCTACCTTACGTGACAGCCACTGATTCCGGACCAAAACACTTGAACTTGACCCTAACGAGAGCGAAATTAGAACAATTAATAGATCCAATTATTAAAAAGTTAGAGACTCCAATTAAGAAAGCCTTACAAGACGCTGGAATGCAAAAGGGAGAAGTTGACAAGGTAATCCTGGTTGGGGGTCCAACGAGAATGCCTGTTGTTCAAAAAAGATTTGAGGATTTCTTAGGAAAACCTCCTGAGCGTAGCATTGATCCAATGGAGTGTGTTGCGATGGGCGCTTCGGTTCAAGGAGGTGTTCTAACTGGCGAAGTACAAGATCTGTTATTACTAGACGTTACACCGTTGTCGCTAGGCGTTGAAACTTTAGGTGGTGTCTTTACCAAGTTGATCGAGCGAAACACGACTATACCCACAAAAAAGACGGAAACATTTTCAACCGCTGCCGATAACCAACCAGCCGTGGAAATTCACGTCTTACAAGGAGAGAGACCTAGAGCTGCAGATAACATCACCTTAGGAACATTTCACTTGACCGGAATTCCACCAGCACCAAGAGGAATGCCTCAAATCGAAGTGACGTTTGATATTGATCAAAATGGAATCTTAAATGTGTCTGCAAAGGACAAAGGAACGGGCAAGAGTCAGTCAATCACGATCACGGCTTCCACGAAGATGCCTGAAGACGAAATTAATCAAAAAGTCAGAGAAGCCGAACGAAACGCCGAAGATGATAAGAAATTTAGAGAGTTAACAGAGTTGAAAAATCATGGTGAAGCGTTAATCTATCAAACCGAAAAACTCATGAAAGAAAACGAAGGGGTCATCGGTGATTTGAAGGATAATATACTAGGGAAAATTTCCGCCTTGCGAGGAGCAATGGAATCTGAAGATCCTATAAGGATCAAGTCTGCCACTGAAGATTTACAAAACGCTTTACACGAAGTGTCGAGCAGGATGTACGGTCAACAACCAGGAGCAGGAGGATCTCAAGGAGCACCACCTGGAGGAATGGGAGACATGCCTCCTGGAGGAAATTACGGGTATCAAGGTAAAACACCAGACGAAGTTGAGGCTGAACAATTCAGAAGGGCTTCTGGCCAAGATGATGGAGTCGTAGATGCTGAGTACGAATAAATTTGATTTTTTTTTAAATTTTTTTAAATATTAATTAACTATTATGAAAAAGAGGATGTGAGGATGGCAAAGGATTACTATAAGACACTAGGATTAGACAAGAGCGCGAGTAAAGAAGACATAAAGCGAGCGTTTCGCAAATTGGCGAGAAAGTATCACCCTGATGTGAATCCTGACGAACCAAAAACGGGCGAAAAATTCAAGGAAATTAACGAAGCGTACGGCATCTTGAGTGACGATAAAAAGCGGGAGATGTACGATAAATTCGGAGTAGTCGAGGGAGATCCATCCGCATATCAACAATGGGGCGGTTCTCCAGGAGAGGGAAGAGTACAACGTGGTCCCGATGGGACGACCTATTATTATTCAACCTCTGGAAATCCCGGTGGTTTTGATTTCAACGACATTTTTGGCTCGCGAGGGGGTCAAAGTGGACGAGGTGGACAAGGAGGATTTGACTTTTTTAACGATTTAGGCGACATATTTGACGTTTTTTCCAACAGAGGTGGGAGCACGAGGGCTCGATCTTCACAATATCGGAATGTCCCGAGAGAAGGAGACGATCTCAGGTACGACATGGAAATTGGATTTATGGAAGCGTTTACTGGAGGTCAAAGGAAAGTCCAATATAAAGATCCTGCCACGGGACAAACAACTACTTTAACTGTAAAGATTCCTCGAGGTGTTCACGATAATCAGAAGTTAAGACTAAAAGGGAAGGGAATGCCAGGTGAGAATGGAGGGGCTGCAGGAGATCTCTATATTGCTGTTCATGTGAAAAGTCATCCACGGTTTAAGAGAAAAGACGACGATATATATTTAATTCACGAAATTCCATTTACAACAGCAGTTTTAGGTGGAAAAATTCAAGTAAATGGCATAGAAAAACCGCTTAACGTTACAGTTCCCCCAGGAACTAAGGATTCGTCAACCTTAAGGTTAAAAAATCAAGGTTTTTATTTGATGAACTCAGATAAACGGGGAAATTTATTAATTCAAGTAAAGATTAAGATTCCTAAGAAAGTAAATAAGAAACAAAAAGAACTTTTAGAACAAATACAATTAACGGGATTGTAAAGAATTAACTTAAGAATAACCAATCTTTATGTAAAATTATCATTTATATAGGTTTTGAGTTATATACTTATTATATAAAACTGTTTTTTATCTATAATTTCAATAAAAAGGAACAGGTTATGGCAAAACTCATTCAAGATCTCTGGATTCTCACGGAAGATGGCATAACTCTTTATCACAGAACCTTTGATCCAAAAGTAAACGAACAACTTTTTGGAGGGCTCATGAGTGCGTTAAATTCTTTTGCTGAAAATCTCGTAGAAGGGGGATTATCGAGTTTTGAAATGAGCAATAAAAGATTTAACTTATTAAAGAAACAAAGTTTGTTTTTCGTGTCGAATAGTGATAAAAAACATAAGGAAAAAAAAATAATCCCTGAACTGGAGAAAGTAGCTGAAATCTTTACTGGGTTATATCCTGTTGAGTTCTTTGATTCTTGGGACAACGACATCACTATTTTTCAAAATTTTGAAAAAGAAATAGCGGATGAATTAGAAGATCCCATAAAAAAGTTCTGGGATGGCTTCTAATCGTTATTTTTTTAAATATTAAATTTTTAATTACCCTTTCAAGTACACAACTCCTGTTCCTCCTGCGGGATAACTAAAGTCTATGGCTCCTGGTTCACAAACGAGAGCGCAACTTCCACACTCAACGCATTTTGATTTATATTCGGGGACAATATAAATCTTACCATCTTTTTTCTTCCACAGGTTTTTTATGCAGATGACTAGGCAGCGCCCGCAGTTGTTACACTTTTCGTTGTCAATCGAAATGAAATCCCCTGTATCTCCAACATGAGTAGAAATGGTTTCGTATTCATAATTATCAAGGTCCACCATGTTTAAGCACCCCTCCTCTTTTTTTTCTTATCCGGTAGCATGTTCAAGAGCTTTGGAATCGCTGTCATCATCTGACCTGGATCAAGCATGGTATCGAGTTTATCGCCAAGAACTCTAATCAACACAGGAACGACATCCTCTAACAAAGTTGGCATTGCTTCTGGTAGCATTGATTTTATTGCGCTAAGCATTTGACGTATCCGGACCACATGAGGTTCTGACCAGCAGAAAAAGGCAGATATGATCTCGGTCATCAAGGGTACAAACCATTGCATGTTAGTTGCGTGAAATGGAAGTTGTTTCCATACGTTCCATAACACGTCGCCGTCTTCAAATTCCTTTCCAACAGAAGTATGTTCCCATCGTTCATCATACTGGCTTAAAAAGGCTTTAGAATAGTCTTCTGCAGATATTGCCTCTACTGCAACTTCCGCTGCGACTTTTCCGGTTACCATTGCAGGATACATTCCCTCAGCTTCTAGAGGACAAGGAAATCCTCCTGCATCTCCAATTAATATCACATTGTCGCAGTGCGTGTTTTTTGGATATGGCAGCCATGGTAATAGATGCGATTGAACTTCTCGAGGTTTAGCGTCTAATCTCTTGATGAGGTTTTTCATGTGTGGTACATTTATGACTCTATTGACGTAATACATGGGATTATGCTGCCAATAAGTCATCCAATTTCCCAATCCAATGTGGAATCCATCGTTGAAAAACGCCTGATAGGCAGCAGGAAAATTTACTCCCCACCAGACTGCTAATGTCTCTTCACCCATGACTTTTTCAATATTTTCTTTCGGCGCATGAAAATCATATTGAGGAACGACGGTAATGTGTTCTGAATGCCATTTATCACGTAATCCTGATGATTTTGCAACAGTAGAAATTGCCCCATCAGCTCCAATTATCATAGGCGCTTTATATTTTTCGCCCTTTTCGTCGATAACTCCGGCAAACTTTCCCTCTTCCTTAAACAATCCCTTTATTAGGGTGGAAGTTTTAAGTTCTGCTCCTGCGTTTGTGGCAAATTCAGCAAGCCAAGGATCAAATTCACTTCGATAACAATTCATGGTGATAAATTTATCGTATTTTGACGGATCGTAGGTGTTTTTTCCCGGACTG
>JAEORV010000178.1 GCA_016840695.1 Promethearchaeota archaeon | reverse complement strand
TGATTGCTTTCTTTTATGTGATATACAATAAAAGATTCGCTATAAATTTAGCTTTCAGTTTAATGGCCTCAACTTATATAAATGGTGTTATTAAGGATACAATCAAGGATCCTAGACCTGCAAACAATATTGATCCTATAGCAGAATATGGCTTTACCGAAACGACCTATGGCTTTCCTTCAGGGCATTCTCAAAACGCTGTTGCCACGTGGGGTTATTTAGCTTATGACCTCAAGGATCAATCAAAATTAAAACCATTTCTACCTTCCTTAATTTGTTCAATAGTGATTTTCCTAATCGCTAGTTCAAGGGTCATCATCGGTGTTCACGACATGAACGATATCGTTGGAGGTACTCTAATTGGCATTCTTATCTTATTAGCGTTCATATATTTAGAACCAAAAATTACTGAAAAAATAAAGCCATTAAGCTTGCTTCTCAAAATATGCTTAGCTATCGTTGTTTCTATTGTTTTACTTATCATTGGAATAATTCTTTTTCCTTACGCAGGATATGGGAATTTTGTTACTGATGCTCCTCTTTACGATGACGCAGGACCTTATGCCCAAGTTGCGGGAGCAATTTTAGGATTATCGGTTGGATATCTTTTAGAAGAAGAATACGTGAAGTACGATCCCTCAGCAATAGATAACAAGCAAAAACTCATTAACTTGGTAGTTGGCATGGTCATTTTGTTGGTAGTCTTTTTTCTACTTGAATTCATCCTTAAGATCAATGTCATAACGAGATTTATTCGATTCGCTCTAGTAGCTTTTATATTAACTTTTGTCGTACCGCTAATCTTTACGAAAATCAATAAAAAATAAATATTTTTTTATTTTTTAGCTATTACTTTAGAAATAATTTACATGCGCCTTCGTAAAACTTCCTTCAAGAGAATTTGGTTTATTAAATTTTTTTCTTCTTGATCTACCTGGTCGCTAGGAGTAATGATTTTATTTACATATAGATCCTCCCTAAAACTATGATTTCGAACTTTTTCCAACTTCATTAATTGAGCCTCCATTACTCGAGATTATTTGAAAAGAAAATAAAATCGAGTTTTCTAAACAAGAATGGAGATCGAGTACTAAAAAAAGTAAATATCATTTATATGATATTGAGAGAACATTGTGAAAATTGAAAGAAGAAGTAAGCTAGGGCGTATTTATGTTGCATGAATTATTAAAGAGCATAGTTATCTTCTAATTTTTTCATGTTTCTTCTTCTTTTTTTTTTAATCATGCCTTTAAACATTTCATCGAATTTTTCTCTGTGTTTTAAAGCCATTTGTACCTGTTTATCAAAAAAGTCTTCGAGTTTTTTTAGATTATCTTTGAAATCAAACAATTGAAGGAATTTTATTGACAATGGTTCTCTTTTCACGATTTTCCTCAAATCTTCAGAGAAAGAATCGAATTGGCTGATATTTCCTCCCCATTTGTTGTCCTTGCGTTCAAAAACGTGTTGATATTTAGTGTTAAATAATCGAGCTATTTGATCGATCTTCCTCTTTATTTGAAAGTCAGAAAGAGGTACTTTATCATTTACTGCTACGATGAACAAGAGGTATTCAGTAAACTCAAATATTATTTTACGGTTTGCAAACTGCACGTGCTGTATTTCGTCTGTAAACGTTTCGCCTGCAAATGTAAGAAGGGCAGATAAAAAACTTCCAATTAAATCCGTTGACATTCCTTCGTTCGTGAAATCCACGTAATTTTCTTCGAATACGCAAATTCCAGATATATTATCAAGTACCCAGAGACTTTCAATAAAAAATTTATCATCAATATTAACTTGTGCCATCTACTTGTCCTATTAAAAAGAATTTAGCATTAATTATTCGCGATATTTCATTAATGATAATTCATCCATTTTAATCTATGGCATGAATTTCAAGGAATTAATTGATTATAAAAATTGGACTCGCGATCTTTTATTTATTGTGTTTATTTATTATGTTTGTAAATACATTTCTAATAAAAAAAAGAGTTGAGAGTATAGTGGATTGCTATGACGAGATATTAACTGTGTATAATCACTCAAATTGTGTACAGTTCTCCTCAGAACAGTGGGCAGATACCTATATAATTAAATTAATGAAAGATCTCTCAAAGCTTTACGAAAGACTACAAATACAAAATTGTTTAATCTTGCTTTTAAACCTATTTTGCGTGGACGCTCCGGACATGTATCACCAACAAGGTAAACCTATCTCAGAACTAACAAAAGATGAACTCGCGGAATTATATCATTCAATTTGGGTCGAAATAAATAGTTAGTGTAGAATTCGCTAAAACTTCAGAATAATTCTAAGTATTCCGCAACCTTCTTTTTCGCTTCGGGATCTGTAACACTTTCCAGAATTATCTTTGATAACTCCTTCTTTTTTTTAAAGTACAACTTCATGAATTGTTCTTGCGACAAATCAGGATATCTCATGCTTAAAGCAAGGTCTCTTCTAGGGCATCCTCCTCGACGCATGCAGCAATAAGAAATGGACCCAAAACAGACGATGTCAGAATCCCAATCATTTTCTTGTGAAAATCTTTCCTTAATTTTAATAAATTCCTCTGGACTAATTTTAAGTTCCTTTAATTTCTCATCTCTCCGGCATTTAAAACCAAATGTTAAAGAATACCCTGGTTTACAACAAAAAGTTAAAGCTCGATAATCTCCTCCCATGCAAATGGGAATGGGTGCGTTTTTTTCCCAGCCTTCAAGGTCTCGAATTTTTTCCGGATCTAAGTCAACCATAATTTCCAACATTTATATTTTTTAAGAGGGCTCGGAGGGGGTATATCGCGCTTGGTGCTAGCGTGAAATGCCTACACCAATTCGTATCGATCCCCCGTCTAGGGATTCACAGTCCCCAATTCTCCCATTAAACTACCCGAGCCATAATTTTGTCCATTCTCCTCAATTCTTGTTGGAAATTTGGTATGAATCCATCCTTTTTTGCATTAACAATTATGAGAAGAAATATTCAGAATTTAGAAATAAAATATTCCTTACTAATAAAATTTTATTGATATTGATTGTTTTTTACACACTTTATTAGATATATTAAGAATTGGTCAATTGCGGTATCCAATTCTCCTGAGTTATCCACGATAAAGTCTGCTCCAGGTAGTTTTTGATTTTTTTCTGCCCTTTGCATTCTTTGTTGCAATAGTTTTCCCGATTCTCTTCCCCTATCTTTTATGCGTTTTATCGTGATCTCTAAAGGAACTTCTATAAATACAACCCTAAGATTATCGTATATTTTTCTCGCTTCATCGATTATCATCCTGCTTACATTCACTATTACTGGATGTCCTTTTTTGAGCCATTCGTCAATTTCAACGGGTACTCCATAATTTAGACCGTAAATTTTCCACTTTAAGGCAAATTTTCCCTGTTGCTCCATTGCTCTAAATTCATCAGAAGTAATTGAATAATTATCTTCAAACTCGGAGGGTGGTCTTGTTATATACCGTTTTGTCATCTTAACTTCCTTTAGATTTTTCGGATATTTTAGCAAGGCACCCGAAATGATAGAATCTTTTCCAGAACCAGAATTGCCTACGACTAGTATAAGAACGCCGGTAAACTTTTTTTTAATTGTCATTACTATTTAGAACTAAGGTTTCTATAAATTAAATATGCAAATAATTAACATTTATTTTGTAAAATAAATTTTGTGAAGAAAAAATTAAAAAACCAGTTTTGAATTATAAATGATATCAATAAAATAAAACATGATAAATCGCATTCAGTGATTAATTTCCTTGGCAAAAAAAGGTAAACACCAAGATCTTTCGGATGTTCCCGAGAGCTATCAGAGGTATTTAGACGAAATATACAATATTACCTACAAAAAAAAGAAAGGGGGCTGGGTTTCAAATAAAGAAATCGCTGTTGCTCTTTCCGTTAAGCCTGCAAGCGTCTCAGGAATGCTACAGAAACTGAAAAAGAAGGGATTGATACAATGGGAGCATAGAAAATCAATCAGATTAACAAAAGAGGGAAAAGAAATTGCAGAACATTTAACAAAGGTACATTCTTCATTAAACGATTTCTTTGAGAAAGTATTGAAAATTAAGGATAAAGCGCTCGTGAATGACTTGTCGTGTCAAATAGAACATCACATCACCAAGGAAGTAATTGAGAAATTAGAGAATTTTCTCAAGGAATTCTTATCTAAATGAACTTTTTATCCAAATAATTTAATTAGAATCTCGTCTTATTCAACTTAAACTATTTACAATCAAGCGAGAAGAATCATGTCAGATGATTTAAAGGAAAAAATTAATAGCGTATTTGAACGATTCAAGAACTTTTCAAACTTTATTGAGTTGGAGAATTTTAGAGCCTTTTTGTTGTTTACTGTTAATAGTCAAGCTCCAGCAAATATTTTGGCCCAAATTGGGTTGGGAGGGTCTAAAGATGTGATAAATTTACCTTATAATCCATCGTTAAAGATTCATTATCAAAAGATAAACCTAATCACAGCTGGATCGTTGATTATCTACACAAAGGGAGATCCAATTTCTCAGGATTTCTTAATAGAAAAAGACGACCCCTTGTTTAAAGAATATTTAAATCCTAACGAGATTGACCTTGCGTTTCGTGGAAAAGAAAAATTTTTAATTCCCAAGGTTAGCGATTGCAGTACTATGGACCTTGATGGGGGTGTTAAAAAAATTCACGTGGAAATTGATGACCTATTTCATTCATTTGAAAGTTTCATGGCAATTACGGAACCTAATATTGTTTTTGTGCTAGATGGAAAGCAAAATGAGCCTGACTTGTTATTTGCATTCAACATGATGCCTGAATTAAAAATTCCGGATAAAAATACTCTCAAAATCGATGCATATTTAGACGCAGAACAGAAGACAAAGGGCATGACATATATTAAACGCGAAGAAGATTACAGCTTAGAATTTTTAAAAGATATTAAAGAAGTTTCTCATGCTGATCTATATAAATCTGCTTTCTCGTTAATTATCCATGTAAAATCTTTGAAAAAACCCATTTAATTCTTTTATTATTTGTATTTCAATTATTTTTCAATTATATCAAGTCTTTTTACATCGCTGTAAATGATAT
>JAEORV010000177.1 GCA_016840695.1 Promethearchaeota archaeon | reverse complement strand
TATCAAAAAAGTAGTGAGTTGTAGCCATTTCAGGAACAAACCTAAATCTTATATCTCATATTGTCAAGATTGGGAAAAACTAAATATGCAGAAATAAAGTTTGACTAATTTTACCTTCGGTTTTTACTTGAGGTATTTTCACGAATTAACCGCTTGGAGTTCCTTATCTATATATGGTTTTATTCGCTTGCTTTTATTCCAATACCATTCGAATAAGGATTTAGCCCATTCTAGAAATGGCACGTGGTAATCGATTAAACACTGACTATAATCGATTTTTCCATCCTTGCTTAGAAAAAGGATGGCACCGCTATCGGACACTAGAAGTGAGAAATTAATTTCTTTCAGAAATCGCACGTTTTCGAACAGGTTTATCTTTTTATAAAAAGCTCTGGGAGCTTTAAATGTTTCTTTTAATTTTTCTGGGATCGTATATGTTTTTAAGATGTTCTTGTCAATTAACGCTCGTATTTCCATGGAATGGTCTTCAAGCTTTCGCTCTATTATTGGTAATAATGAATTTTGCATCTCGTTAGATATGGCAAATATAAAATCCACCGAGTTTTTGACCAAATTAGACCATAACTCGATGTTTTCCAAGGTTTTATCGCTTGATTCAACCTCTTTTAATTTGCCTAATTGATACATTAATGTAAGTGGGATAGAGGTAATGTCGTGCGTGTTGAAAAATTCCTTGTGATTAACTACAATTTCGAACACATCTATTATTCCAAAAAATATTTTCCCAACATTTGTAATCTCATATTGACTGTCTACACCCTTTTTAATTAAGTTTTTATCGCAGAGGCGTTTCAAATGGCGGGAAATTTCTGGACCTGGGATATTCAATTCTTTCTGAAGCTGATTGTGCTTTTTATTTTCAAAGCATAAACTCTTGAATAGTTTGAACCTTCCTTCGTGTGAAAATTCAAAGAATAGATCAGTTAAATTCACAGTATCCTGCTCTTTCTATACATTTTTATATAATTTTATAAATACAATATTTAGTATAATCAAATATATTATGATCATTCTTATCATTTATAAAGTTTTAACTTCAAAAATACCATTTATTCTCCATAATTCGCAGTGGAGCTTATTGAGAAACAGGTATATGACGATTTTACCTTGTTTAGATGGAAGTGAATATTGTTGAAAGAATGCGAAGACCTTTAAAAGCTTCATAGGGTTCCTTTATATTATGTATGGGTTTAATCATATAAATGCAAATTAATTAACTCTAAAAAAGAAAAAAAGGTGAAATTATATTGACAGAAGAATTAGAAAGTAAGGCTCTCAAGCTACTTGCAAAAAATTTTGAATACAACCAAGCACTTCACATGGAAGCTGACGTGATGGCAGAGTTACTTTCCGTCAAGAAAAAGGAAATACAACCTGCTTTAAAAGCTCTCGGTGAAAAGGAATTTGCTAACTTATACATAGAATTGGATAAGGTGAAGTTAGCTAAAATTTCGTGGCGAGGACTAAACGAAATTGGCGATGTCAATTTGAAATTCGGTTTAGGAAAAGATTCCTACGCTAATTACAAGAAGGAGGGGTATAATCTATGATCATTGATCACATGCCATGGTGGACGGATAAAAATAAGAAGTTCGCAGATAGGTGTGATAAGTTTTGTGATGAGTATCTAGTACCATTAGCCGTTGATTTATTGGAAAATGGGAAAGATCCCATGGAAATCCAATGGACTGCATCAAAAGTCTGTATTGAACAAGGATTTCATCCTCTAATGGTCTTAGCTGAAAAGGAGATTGGAGGTCTTGACGAAGGATATTGTGGTTATACTATTCTTAACGAACATGTAGGAAGGGCAGGAGTAAATATCAATCCCTTGTTAACAAGCGTGTTTGGTGCCGGACCAGTGCATCTTTTTGGAACGGAAGCACAGAAGGAGAAGTTCATGAAACCGCTTATTAGCGGAGAGAAATGGGCCAGCATTACGGTAACTGAACCAGACGTGGGAAACGATGCGTCGGGTATTCAATTAAGTGCCGAAAAGGATGGAGACGAATGGGTTCTAAATGGCTGGAAACGGTATATCACGCTTGGATGCCTGTCAGATTATCACATGCTTTACGCAAACACGGATCCAGAAGCCAAGAGAATATATCGCCATCTGACTGCGTTTTTTCTGGACGCTAAAACTCCAGGAATCACATTTGAAAAAATTAACGAATTGATTGGAGACGTAGAAATGGCAAACTCCGTAATTCGGTATAGAGATGTCCGAGTTCCGGAAGAAAACATGATCCTCGACGATGGAGATGGCTGGACTGTCATGACTTCTGCGTTAAATATTGAAAGATTAGGTATCGCTGGTGTCGTTGGTTCTGGTATGAATTTATTGGAAACTGCACGCGCATATGGGCGTAGAAGGGTTCAATTTGGAATGCCAATTTCCCGATATAATGGCGTTCAATTGAGAATGGCAGATATTTCAATGAAGCTAGCCTTAACTCGCGTGTTTGTATACTATTTAGCTCATTTATTAGACACGGGAGAAGCTGATATGTTTACATTCGCAGCAAAATCTTCAGTTGCTAAGGTATTTGGTACTCAATCTTTAGCCGAAGTCGCTCAAGACGCATTATTTATATGTGGAGGAGATGGATACATGCAAGAAACAGGTATTGGTGGTATTCTTAAAAATGGGCTCTTAATGCAAATAGCTGGTGGATCAAATGATATTTTAAAGCTATTTATAGGTAGAAACGAATTCAAGCAAGAAGTAGATAATAGAATGTTAACACCTGCCGTAAGAGGTCCAACTAAGGAGGACGCAGAAAAATTATAAAACTAAAAACAAACAAAACATCGTAAAACCTTGAAAAAATCAAAAGAAGAGGTATGAAAATGGGTAAATATGAATCAATTACATTTGAAATAAAAGATCAGGTAGGTATAATTACCATTAACAGACCTGAAAGAAGGAATGCGTTAGCTAGAGAAGTATGGCAAGAAATAATGGAAGTTCTAGTGGATCATATAGATAGCATGGATGTTCGAGTCATAATAATGACAGGCAACGACACGAAGATCAAGGGAAGAGCTGCATTTTCGGCGGGGCTTGATATCAAGCAGATGTCTGAAGCAGGATTTTCAAGTCTAGCTGAATTCCTTGGAATTTTACTCGACCCAAACGAAGTAATGTTAAGCTATCCGAAACCTATGATAGCCGCAATTAATGGTGTAGCGTATGCAGGAGGTCTGGAACTCACGTTATTCTGCGACTGTGCTATTGCCGCTGACGATGCTGTAATGGGATTTTGGGAAAATCGGAGAGGTCTTGCAAGTGGTCTTGCAATGATTCTCTTACCAGAAATGATAGGCTTAAGATATACCAAAGAGTTGTTGTTAACTGGAAAGATAATTGACGCTCAAGAAGCATTTCGAATGGGGCTTGTGAATAAAGTGGTGCCTCACGATCAACTTCTCGATGCCGCAATGGAAATGGCTAATGAAATGAAGAAGGTAGCACCGTTAAGTCATAAATGGACTAAAAAATGGTTCCATGAGGGTGGACACTTAGAGCAACGGAAATGCGTTGGAGCACTCTGGAAGCCATTTTACGAACTATTCCAAAGTGAGGATGTGATCGAAGGATTCACTGCCTTTATGGAGGGTAATCGAGAACCAGAGTGGCAAGGAAAATAGAAACTATTAAATTTTTTTTTATTTTATAAAAATGTGAAAAGTAATATAAAATGGAGGTATAAAAAAATGACAGACGAAGAGTTATTAAAAGGAATTAAAAAGATGACGAGCAAATTGGAAGATCCCAAGATGCAGGAGCGGTTTAAAGGATTTGAAAAGACGCTACAATTTTACTTTACAGATACAAACAATTATGCTTTAAAATTCACTCTTAATAAATGTGAAATTATCGATGGCGAAGTTGAAGATGCTGAAATGAAAATCACAACGGACAGTCAGACTATAATTGACATAATGGACGGCGAACTCAGTCCCACGAAAGCCTTTATGGGTGGCAAGATAAAAGCAAAAGGTCCCATGAAAGCGATGCTTAAGTTACAAATGCTCATGAAATAAAGCTTCAAACCGATAACATAAAAGGATTAGACAATAAGTTACTCTAAATCAATATTTAATTTTTTTTATTTTTTATATAGATATAGGTTATCTATAGAATCATTGGAATACCGAAAAATGAGGTAATGTAAATGGAATTTAAATATTTGTTGTTTGAAATTAAAGATAATGTAGCAATAATCACTTTTAATCGAGAAGATAAATTAAATGCAATAAATGGTAAGATGTTTGACGAGATTTGGGAAGCATTAGATGAAGCTAAGAATAATCAAGAAATTAGAGCCGTGGTGTTAACGGGAAAAGGTCGAGCATTTTCCACTGGAGGCGATTTCAACCAGGCTAGCGAAGGTATGGCTGGAGATGTCGATAGCGTTGAGGATGGGGGAAAAATGCAATCGGGGGAATTAGAAATTGATGTATCTCAAAAGCGAATTGTATTAAAAATGAACGAAACTCCCAAACCAATCGTCGCGGCCGTGAATGGGCTTGCCTTAGGTGGGGGTTTAAACCTAGCGCTTAATAGCGATTTGATTTATGCATCAGATAGTGCTCAGCTTGGAACCTTTTTCATGAAAAGAGCAATCATCCCGGAGATGTCCTCAACTTATATTCTCCCAAGAATAGTTGGTATTCATAAAGCCAAGGAATTGATCTTCTTTGGGGATCGATTTAGCGCTCAGGACGCTTTAGACATGGGTTTGATAAACGGAGTATTTCCCGCAGACCAGTTCATGGAGAAAGTGATGGAAATTGCTATAAAATTAGCGAAGGGGCCTACATATTCCATTGGACTCGCAAAATTAGCTATTAACAAGCTTCTAAGGGATAAGATCATTCAAGCTCTTGAAAACGAAGCTGAAAGTTTGTTTAAAGCGTTCGATTCGGAGGATTTTACTGAAGGATTGCTCGCGTTTTTTGAAAAGAGAGAACCTGATTTTATGGGTCGATAATATAATTCAAGTGAATATGATGGAAATTAAAAATCTTAAGATCTTAAAGATATTCTCTATGATTGGTGGAATCTACGAG
>JAEORV010000176.1 GCA_016840695.1 Promethearchaeota archaeon | reverse complement strand
ATCAGAGTATTCTATTTTAATTATTAACACCCAAAACTTAAAAATAGTGATAAGAACAGTGAGATTAATCATTAATCCAGTTTTAAAAACCTTACTATTAATCCAAATCTTCTTGTTGGAAAGTAAACATTTATCAATATATTCTTCCATGATCGTTTTAAGAACTTCATAGAATGGTCGCATGGAAGAGATTGAAAAGATAAAAAAGGAAATTCAAGAAAAGCGTGGAAGAGAATGGTTTGGCATTCTCCCTACCTCAGAAAGCCATTTAGAGACCTTTAGAAAGTATTTAAGCCATCCTAAATTGCATGAGAAGCCTAAAATTATTAATGAAATGATCACCCTCTATAATAACGCAAAATCTAGTAGTTTCGTGAAAATGGAGGCGTTAATCCGTAAACTGGACCAATATAAGATACAATTGGGAGATGTATCCTACATTACAAATCCCGTGATGAATAGAAAAATTGTCATGACCGCTGAAAAGAGAGCAGTTGTACTTGATAGCGACGAAGAAATCGAAAAAATGAAAGTGCGCTTGAAAAATACAATTGAAAATTCTCCAGACGGGAGCTTGCTGCCAAAAACGGACAAGTCACTGAAAACCTTTTCAGAATATTTAGAGAATCCTGAACTCAGAAATCAAATTGCCTTAGTTGAAGAAATGATAAGCAAGTATAACGCAGTAGAAGCCTCGAATTTCACGCGGATGCAAGAGTTTGATAATTTTTTAGTCAAGATGAGCGTGAAACTCAAATCAAAACCTACTGTAGTTGAAGAGGAGCAGAAAATAGCACCACGCTCTACGAGAGGCAAATGGGCGATGGAAAGCCTCGAAAAAACACTCGGAGGATCTACCGATACTCTATTTGAAGTTGATTTAGCATTGAATAACATGTCCGTACAATTTAGAACCTCTTTAGAAGGAGAATTATACAAGCTTAGCCTTGATGAAGATGACCCTGAAATTCTCAACAAAATCCTTGAATTTATTGGTCCATTTTTAAGATACCTTTCAGAAATAGGCCCAAATGAAATTAACCTCTCTCTGAAAGCATCAAAATATTTCTCCGTTATAGAGATGTTTAAACACATGGTCAAGCACGCAAAAGAAGGAGATGCGCCTATTTTTGATTCCAAGAACGCTTTCATGCATTACTTCTTCCCTCAAAAAGAAGTAGAAGAATTTGAAGATTTAGAACCGTTAAATGTTCTTTCAGATTATTACGACGATCCTTTAGTGATACCCGGTGCTCAAACGATATTTGATCTCTGGGATGGTATCATAAATTTTGGGATGCTAATAAAAAGCACTCTAGTTGATTATACCGAAGATCCAATATGTACTTCAATTGTCGATACCATTGGACGTATTTTAGAATCCCTTTCGCATGGAGATCAAATGGTCATATATAGCAGGGCTTTATTGAATGCTGCCAAGAAAAAAGACGACGAGGAAGTAGCTGTAACCATAAAGAGCATCATAAAACACGTGAATAAAGACTTCATAGATAAAATTAACAACGACATCATGCCACAACTTGCAAAACTTAAATTTGGCGAAGAAATCTTCACCTTTCAAGAAGAAAGCATTCAAAAGATAGGAATAGATGTGAGCTTGCTAAAATGGAAAAAAAGTGCTGCAGTTGATGAAGAAGGTGGCGTGGCGGGGGATTTTTTAGATTTTCATAGAGGGAAGGAACATGAAATGTTAATAAAATTCAATTCTTCAATGGGAAAAATAAGAGATTATCTTAACGATAAAGCCGCCGAAGAGAGTTATTCAAAAGAAATAATAGAAAAAAGATTTAAAAACCTGAGTAGTTTTTTTAACGATTTTGAATGGATGTGGGCACGTGGTCGAACAAAAAGCGAATTACCATTGTTAAACGCTATAGGCGTCCCTATTCTCGAAAAAATCATGGAAGCTGATAAATATTACGAAGAACTCATTGGAACGCTCATGAGCATTACTAATAAGAACAGGCATAGTACAATCAAATTGCCAATTATCATGGGAATGAAAAGTGATGAATACTCCATAAGCAAACCAATACAGAAATTCGTAAGAAGAATGGAAAAAATCAAGATAAAACTCACACCGCTCAAGATTTTAAATGAAATACTCTCTAAGCTTTCTGGATATTTAAGATTACTGAACGTGAACCTTCCTTTAGAGTACATTCAAAATCAAGAATATTTAGAAAATCCCGATAAATTCCAAGAGCGTCTTGATCTGGAAGAAAAGGATCTTGAAACATATAAGATTAGCTTGACGATTTACGAAGAAGAATACGAAGAAAAAATGAAAACACTAAAGAATACAAGAAAAATATTAGAAGAGAATGGTGAATTTATAAAGTTTTATAGCAAAAAATTGGTACTTCTAAAAGAAAGCTAATTTCTCTATAAATAAAATGTTTTATGAATTTTCTGTCTCAACCTTCCAGTCTTTTTCAGTTCTCCACTCGTGTCCGCACTGGCCACAGATAAATTTAAAGCCAAAAATATTTGGATTTTCCATGATTATATGAGTTTTATCAAGAACTTCTCTTATCATGTTTCTATCCTTATTAAAACATTTCGGACATTGCCTTCTTATCCCTCTCCTAATTTCTTCGAGAATAACTTTTATCTTCGAAGGAGGTGGTTTGATCACTTCTTCCTCCTGTACCACTTCTTCTTGCACTTCTGCCTGAGGGGCATGTACTTCCTCTTGAAACTCGGGTCTTTTTAGTTGCGTGAAGAATAATTGAGATAATAAATTGTCTACCGTTTCACCGGCTTTTGCTTGTGCCGCTAGGGCGGCCTCTATCTCTTTTAATGCCGCTAAATCTTCGTGATCCAAGAAATGGACCTCTCCTAATTGAAGGTTTGGATAATTAGTTTTTGCTTGAATTTTTGTCAATATGAAATGCGAATATTCGTTAATTAGGTACATTAAATTCATCCTAACCTCATTTAGGTTCTCTAATCTAAAGTGTCCACCGTTTTGAGCCACCCATTTCTTAATATCTGCCAGATTCTTCAGCATTTCTGGATTATTTTTCAACTCTACAATTTTTTGCTTGTTTTCAATGATGCCATAGACTAAAAACGGAGCATTTTTTTGCGTTTTTTCAATGAAAACATCCATGATGTCCGCTAGTTTATTGAAGTTATCGTCAATGTCCTCGTCTATTAGAATAAAAAAGATCCCCGCAACTGCCCCGATAAATAACGCTTTTTCTATTAAAAGCTCTTCTGATTCTCGCGAAGGAATTTTCCAAGCAAAGGAAGTTTTCCATTTAATGACATCAAAACTTTTATTTCTATATACTAAAGAAAAATTCCATGCGTAGCTTTTTTCAGAGAGATGGTGTATTACACCTTCGGGATAAAGCGAAACTTTCTCTAATTCTGGTGTATCAACTTCAAACTCAGTGTCCGAGTCGTAATTTGCTAAATCTCTGATGTCTTTAGAAAGTAATTCAGGAGGAGCGTCTCCTATGATAATTTGATATTCAATATATCTAATTTTGCGCCACCATTTCCTCTGAAATTAATTTGAATTTATAAAAAAAATAGTCATTTTATCATATATAACAATATCTTAAAACAATTCTTCATTTATTCTAATAGTTTTATAATAAAGCTGATACACATGACTGAAAATCAAAATTTCTGGTATAAAGTCGCAAGAACGATTGCAAAAGCGGGAGCGAATCCCGTGCCTATAAGCGACACGTTTCTTGAGATCCTACAGATCTTAATGAACGAAGAGCAAGGAAGGTTCGTGATAAAAGTCTTCAAAAAGCCATCATTAAGGTTTGACCAAATTAAAGAAAGGATTAAGGATGAATACGATGACGATGCGATATATAAAATGCTCGAAGATCTATTAGATGGAGGAATCCTTTCAAGTGGAATGTCTAAAAGTGCTGGTGTGAGGGTGTATAGATTGTTACAACCGTGGCCGGGATTAATGGAATATTGTTTATTAAAGGGAGAAACGGACGAGAAGTCTGTCAAGTTAGCAAAGCTCTGGCATAGATTTTACGGGGAAATGGTTGAAGGTACGCAAAAGAATTACGATACGATCGTGAAAATGTTTGAAAAGCTACCTGCCATCGATAGAATCGTTCCCGTTGAACAAGAAGTTGAATTTGGTGCTGAAATAATCACGCCATACGAACAAGCGTCTCAGTACATCGATAATTACGATGACATTGCCGTGGCTCATTGTTATTGCCGACACGAAAAAGATCTTATAGACGATCCTTGCAAGTTAGGGGCTCCAAAACGTAATTGTTTCTTCTTTGATAAGAGCGCAAAGCACATCATTGACCATAATTTTGGCGATCGAATTTCAAAAGAAGAAGCAAAGAAGATATTTAAAGAAGCGGAAGATTATGGATTAGTTCATAAGGTATTTCATGTGCACGCGAATCCAGAAGGAAAGATCGAAGCGATCTGTAATTGCTGCAAGTGTTGTTGTGGCCCCTTCCAAATGTTTCATATGGGCGCAATACCCTTAAGTACTTTAACATCTTACATAGCTAAAGTTAATGTAGACGAGTGTGTCGGATGCGAAACTTGCGTTGAAAAGTGTCCCGTTGATGCCATTGACATAGTGGATTCAATTGCACAAATTAACGAAAACCTTTGTATTGGATGCGGCGTGTGCGTTCACGCTTGTCCACAAGATCCAAAGGCACTTTCCTTGGAACGAACTGGTCTTAGAAAAGTGGTTATTACTCCAAAAAAAATAGAACAAGAATGAATTATATTTTGTTTATTACTATTTTTTTCTAAATAATAAAAAACACGAATTATTTATATTCTGCTTAAGAACTAATCTGTCGTTCAATTTGCTCTAAACGACTTTCTATATATTCTGCTTCTTGTAACCTTTGTTGCCTTATTTGCTGTTCTCTTCTTATTCTTTCTAATTCTACCTGTCTCTTCTGTTCTTCTCTTTTGCGCCTTTCATTCTCTCTTTCATCATAGTCCTTAGCAATTTCTAACAATTGTTCCCTATATTCTTCTGATTGATCCCATCTTTCATTAGCTTCTTCAACACTTTTATCGAAGAAATTCATCTTTATACATGCTCTTTTTTTTT
>JAEORV010000175.1 GCA_016840695.1 Promethearchaeota archaeon | reverse complement strand
TCGAAGTTCTCATTTATATAATTTTTCATATAATTAGATTTAATCTGCACTATACTTTTAATTGATAAAAAGTGAAAGATAGTGTTAGAATCTCATTAAAAGAACTATTATGAGTGCTTTAAAAGCAGAATTAAAAAAAGGTGGGAGCAAAAATTAAAACTCATAACCGCATTTCGTACAGTGGTTTTTCTTAGCGTAGATAACTTTAGGGATATAACTGATAATTCGGGATTTGTCTTCTACTTCTTTGATGGCAAAACCCATTGCCCCACAATTTACACAAACCCTTCTTCCTGAAGCGCTTTCAGCAGCAGGAGCAGGTGTGGCGTCGGGAGAAGGAGTTGTTGTAGCGGTCGGAGTAGGAGTAGCCGGAATTGAAGTTGGGGAGGTTCCAAATCCAGAACTACTTCCATAAGGAGGAGTTTGGGTACCAATGACTCCTTGTGCTAATGAGCTAGGCATGACTGCTTTAGGTTCTTTAAGTTCTTGGATTCGTTTTTCTTTATATTCAATTTCTTCTTTCAACTTGGCGTTTTCTGCTTGTAAAGGCGCAATCTGCCCGGCTAACGCAGAATTTTGTTGTTGTAATTGTTGAATTTGATTTTTTAATTCTGGGAGTTGAGCTTGTAATTGGCTTTTTTCGTTATTGATTTGATTGATTTGATTTTGGTATCCTTCAGTTGAAGCCATTTGAGATTTTAATTGGTTATTTAAATGATTTATTTGTCCATCCTTCTCTAAAAGCTGAGTATTAAGATTTGATAATTGCGAATTTAAATCGTTAATTTGAGTTTGCATTTGACTAATTGTTTTATCTTTTTGTGTAACTATTGAATCATATTCTTGTTGTGAAGGACCACTCGGGACCTCTGGAGCGGATTCAAAAGTTTGCTGTGGAGGAGGTTGTACAACTGGAGGTGGTGCCGCTGGCGCTGGAGGAGGTGCCGCTGGTGCTGGAGGAGGTACTACTGATGCTGGCGGGACTACGGGAAGCTCTATTGGAGGTGGTGCGGAAGGAGTTGGAGGGACTACGGGAAGCTCCATTGGAGGTGGTGCGGAAGGAGTTCCAGGGATAACAGGAGGGTCTAAAGGAGGAGGTGTTGTTGGGGGCGCACCTAAACCGTAATCAAAGTTTGTTTCCTCTTCCTCGTCCTCATCTTGATCATCATAATTATAATTTGACATACTAATCTTCTTTAAATATATGATTAGAACCTAGAATATATTTTATAAACAATAAATAATTCGTTGCGGTTTTAAAGATATAGCATAAAGACAAGTATTAAAATGTTTTGATCATTTCTCAAAACTCTCTTTTTTGGGCGTGATATGACATATTTCTTTATAATTGGTTTATAAATTCCAATATGGACTTAAATTGTCTTTTAATGCGGGGATTAACTTGTTATTGACATAATTCAACAAATCGGTACTTGAATTTCTTTCTTTTTCTTCGATTAACTCATCGCTATCATTTAGAACTTGTAAACAATCATAGATTGCTTTAGCTTGCTTGTCAACTTCATATCCCCCTTCGAGTGTGATTAAAATTCGGTCGTTGGAATACTTTTTAGCAATTTCTTTAATTTTTTTCAAATAATTTGCTGGTGCCTGATAAGTCCAACCCATTCCAGTTAATCTATCTGTCCAATGAGTATCAAATCCCGCAGAGATTAGAACAAACTCAGGTTTGAATTCATTTAGAATTGGAGATACAATCTCGTCAAAAAATATAAGAATTACATCATCGGCGGCTCTAGGAGGCATTGGATAATTTATAATTTTGCCTTTTCCTTTACCATCTCCAATTTCATTTGGAAATCCGGTGCCAGGATAAAGAGTTCTTCCATCTTGATGAGAATTAATCATTACTACTTCGCAATCTTCAGATTTCGAGCCGTTATAAAAAATATCTGTAGTGCCATTTCCAGCATGACAATCCCAATCAATAATCGCAATGCGTTTAAAATCTTTTTCTCTAAAGAGGTATTCTGTTGCAATAGCTATATTATTAAATATGCAGAATCCAGAACAATGGTGAGAGTTAGAATGATGGCCTGGAGGTCTAACAGTAGCAAAGGCATTTTTTACATTACTATCGAGAATTTGATCTATCGCTTCCAAATTTCCTCCAACGGAGTATAAAGCCGCTTCATATGTTTTTGGGGATACTAAAGTATCTCCTAAGTCTATGCATTGAACTTGTCCAGTACTTTCGCTTAGTTCGCTAAATTCTCTTACTTGATTTATTAAACTTTCGGTATGGATGTATTTAATTTGGTTCAATGTGGCTTTTCTGGGTTGGATTAATTTAAAGTCGGGATTTTCAAATAACCGCTTCTCTTTCAAGAAATCCGTTATAGCAATTAACCTTTCGTGACTTTCAACATGAGTTCCAATTCTATGTTGAAGATAGATGTCATCATACACAATACCAGTTGTCATTTTTGAAATCACTTTATTTCTCGATATCTTATCACTTGATTTTAATGAATTAGGATTTATTAATTTAATATTTAAATTTATTGATAATTTTATAATTATTGATGAAAAATACGTGATAGGCACAATAAAAATTATTATAATCGGAGAACCTGCTGCTGGCAAAACAAGTTTAGTTAAGAAATTTGTATCTAGTCATTTTTCTACCGATTATAGAGCTTCAATTGGAGCAAACATGTTTATAAAAAATGTAATTTTGGATTCTGGTAAAGAAATTAAACTTCAACTTTGGGATATCGCTGGACAGGAACGATGGATAAAAATGAGGCATATTTATTACAAAGGAGCACAAGGGGCTCTAATACTGGGAGATTTGACACGAGAAAAATCCTTCACTCAAATAGAGACCTTTTGGTGTCCCGATATTGATGAATATTGCACTCAGGTCCCCATAATTTTGATTGCCAATAAGAATGATTTGGATAGTAATATATCCGAA
The DNA here is from genome assembly GCA_016840695.1 of Promethearchaeota archaeon. Lineage (GTDB taxonomy): Archaea > Asgardarchaeota > Lokiarchaeia > Sigyniarchaeales > SOKP01 > FT1-020. Next base: position 2,165 of record JAEORV010000175.1, on the reverse strand, counting down.
GATAAGATAAAATCCATAGGAGAAAGGATAAATGCCAAGGATATCCTGTTTACATCAGCTAAAACGGGAGAGAATGTCGAAAAAGCATTTAAAATAATTTCGGAGTTAGCTCTAAAAAATATAAATTAAAAAACAAAAAAAAGCTGTAAATCAACTATCCAGATTAAATTGCAAATTTTATTACAATTCTCTCCTTGTAAACTTAATCTTATTTGTTTTGGGTTCATATAATGTTCCTTCATTGACCAGTTCGTCAATCGATTTTTCAATGTAAGTTCTATCAAATTCACCGTCTAATTCAAGAATTTGAACGACTCCTTTTCGATCTAGCTCCTGCCAGCTATTTTCCTCAAATATCTGCTTGAGCTTATCTAGAAATCTCTCAAGCTTATTAATTGCAGTTCTAGGTTGCCCAGCAATGATCATATCTATATCAAATTTTCCTGTCTCTTTATCATAACCAGTATCTTTTAAGTATCTATTAAATAACATTATAATTTCTTCAACATCTTCCCTGGTGGCTTTATCTCTTAAAGCCATTTTAGCATGTGCTTCGCTTAACCGAATAAGAGCATCAAGGTTTCTTGCTAAGATTGATACAATTGCATCTTCACTATCATATTGCCCTCTCAAATCTAAGTAAAAGCCTTTAATTCTGTCTTTTGCTTCTTCGGATAAAAAAGGGTGACAACTTTTTTTAGCGTACTTTATGTATTTTTTGAGAAGGCCACTACTAATTGGTGCGATTTCCTCTTTATCTTTATTTTTCTTAGAATTATCTTCTAAGTTAAAAGTTGCATTATTTAGAATAAATTCGGCCATCTGAGCATCTTTTGCGGGATTAGGTTTATCTACTACCTTAAATATCAAGTCAAATCGACTCAGAAGAGATGGAGGCATTCGAGCATTTTCAGCGAAGCTTTTATATTCATTAAACCTTCCAGAATAAGGATTTGCAGCTGCCATTATAGCAGTTTGAGACTTTAAAGTAGCAACAATTCCTGCTTTTGCAATGCTTACTGTTTGTTGCTCCATACCTTCATGAATTGCTGCTCTATCGGCAGAATCCATTTTATCAAACTCATCTATAGCAGCAACACCCCCATTTGCTAGAACAATTGCTCCTGCTTCAAGATTCATTTGTCCAGTATCGCTATCTTTTATCACGGCAGCAGTCAATCCTACAGCAGATGATCCTTTTCCAGACGTGTATAAACCCCTGGGAGATTTCTCTACAGCACTTTTTAGAATCTCTGATTTTCCAGTGCCAGGATCTCCAACAAATAGAATATGAATATCACCTCGTTTGTATCCACCCCCAGGTAATTTTTTTCTTGTCCCCGCGAATAAGCTTAAAGCACAAGCCATTTTTAGATCTTCTCTACCGTAGATTGTAGGTGCGATTGAACGTGCAATCTTTTTCTGAATCATTGGTTCTTTTGATAATTCTTCAATTTTTTTCCTCTCTTCCTTTGTTAATTCTATATCTTCTTCAGATTTATCTTCTGGATCAATATAATTGACTTCTATAAAAGATTTGAACAATGTAGAATTATTATTATTGATAGATTGGGCAAGTACAGATTTAAAAGCCCCCATTACTTTAACTCTATCACCAGGTTTAACAGAATCAACTAAATCATCATAAGTTAAAATTGCTTGGACAGATCTCGGAATTCTTCCTGCTGGTAACTCCTCAGGTACTTCTTGAATTACAATACTCTGCCAGTCAATAAATTCTGATTTTTTTGAAATCAATCTAAAATCTGATTGAGCTTTAGATTTACAACGTTTATTGCTGCAAAATCGAGGCCAATTAACCTTTGAAGTGAGTTGAGTAATATTAAAGCTTGTTCCACATAAATTACACTCGAATTCAGCTTTTATCAATTTTGGTCTTACAATAGAGCTTCTAATTGTTATTCCGTTAAACCAGACTAACTTATCAATATGTTTCGCCCTTAATCCTCTAATGGGAATGGAGAGTGGGCTTTTATCGTCTTTTGTAGATATTCGTACGAAGTATGTTTGCTTTTTCAGGTGACCAGATTGGAGTTTTAGAACATTTTTAAAAGCATCGATTGCATCCTCCAGAATAGCTTCAGGATCATTTCTAAGCATTTCTGCAATTTGTGGATCAAATGATAATAAATCTTCGTATAGGA
>JAEORV010000174.1 GCA_016840695.1 Promethearchaeota archaeon | reverse complement strand
ATTATTTCAGTAATATGTTATATGATCACAGTACATTTTAGCGAAGAGAAACCTGAATTTCAAAGTGATGAGGTTTTTAATCTTAAAACATCAATAAAAGAGGTACTCAAGTATAAATCTTTCAGAGCTTATGTTGGATATAATTTCTGTGTTTCATTTAATGGAGCAATTGGTCTTAGCTTCTTATTTGCTTATGTACATCTTATTGGAGGGGGAACTGGTGCAACACTGACTTATTTGGGAATCTTCTTACTTGTAGGTTATGGTTCATATATTTTATGCATGTATTTAAGATCAAAATGGTCTATGCGGACGATAATATTACGATTTGGTTTCATAAAAGCAATCGGGGCAGTTGGATTTTTCTTCTTAATTCTTATTCCTATATTTGATAATCCAGATTTTATTAGAATAGGAATGATTTGGTCAATCTTCTTTAGTGGTTTTGGTATATTCAACACTAATTTAAATTACTTAATGATGGATGAGGATGAAGTAAAACATGGAACTCGCAGAGAAGGCATGTTCTTAGGCATGAACGCATTATTCATCAAACCTGCTGGTTCCTTTGGTCCAATCATAGGACTTGCTTTCTTAGAAGCCTTTGGTTTCGTGAAAAATGCTACAATACAGACCCCTGACGCAATATTTGGAATAAAATTGCTATATTTCATCGTACCTGCTATTGTTCTATTAATAGGATTAATGTTCTTATATTTCTATCCCTTACACGGCGAAAGACTAAAGGAGTTAGAAGAAAAACTAGCGATCATCCATCAAGAAAAAAAGGAAAAATTTAAAACTTTATAAAAATAAATTTCTTTTTATTTTTTTATTTCTTTTGGCTCTTCTCGAGGTATTCTCTCGTTTAATGGTTGTATGGGAATATACTTATGAGGTTCTGTCTGATACCAGTAAGCCGTTGAGGACCAATCGTCTGATCGTTGGTTTGCGTGCCCATGTTCGATCTTTACTTTAATATTTTTGTGGAAATAAATCGGATCTTCGATGTGATATCGATAATATGAAATTTTACCGCTCCAGGCTTTCCCCCCAGGTAGCGTGACTCCGAAATATGGTGAACAGTAGTATTGCGTTGGACACCACGACCCGCAAAAGTAATCTTCCGTACCGGTTCCGAATATCACGATTTCTCCGTCGTCTATTTTAATATAATCGTCTCCTTCTCCAGGCCAGTTATTTCTTACCTTCCTTCTCTCATATTTATCAAAATCAAACAAATTATGTATATCCAGGTGGCACCCTACATAATGACCTTCTCCCTCTGCGTCCAAGATTAAATAATCATCTTCATGATTCAGATTTTTTTTGATGAACCTTTCGACACGTCTAGCTGTTTCATAATCATCCCCCTTGCAGGGATTTTCTCGCCTCCAGCTTGCGTGAAATCGAGCAAGGTCTTCTTCTAATTTTGGATATTCCTCATAGTCGATATAATAATAACAAGCGATTCTCTCTTTCGACTCGTTTTCTATTTCGATTCGTGCATTAGTTGCAAACGGCATTGGAAACCAGCAGTTAAAACCTTTTCCATCTTCTGGTCCCATAGAAAGAGGCAAGCTCCAATAATTTACTGTTTGAGCGTGTCCAACTCCATAAAAATCGCCGATCGGAACTTCAACAGAAGGATGCTCTTCACCGTCCCACCACATTCTAATTGTTACTCTCCTTAAAAAATCACTAATAGTTGATGCGAGCGTCATCCAAATATGCTTTATACAACCTGCACCGTTAATATTACAGACTTCGTACTTTTGGTTAGCATCAATTACTGCCGTATCGATGTTTGCACCCTTCACATCATAACTTGAGACTCTCTTCCTCTTCACATCATTCCTAATTTTAGCAAGGTTTGCTAAAGAACTGCTTCCAATTTGCATTTTAATCACTTACAAGTATTTTATTTGATTACTTAAGATAATTAAAAACTATATTAAGATAGAAAAATTAAGGTTTAATTATAATTTTCTTGATTAGTATTTTTTTCTATTTTGCTTTCTTTCTTAATGTTGCAAATCCAATATCTACCTTTCTTATTATAGGCGAAGTTATATTAATAATAGTGAGTGGGTTTTTACTAGCTCAAAGACAAGCAAACCTTGAGAGTATTGAATAACTTAAAGTATTAGTAGTCATTTTATATTTACATGATACCAAAGATTTCTATTGAAAATCTAAAATTATCAAAAATCATATGTGGTACTAATCAATTCGTAGGCATTACACACCGCGCTAATCCAATAGACATGCTCATTCATCTGAGAAAGTTTAAAGATCCAAAAACAGTGGTGAAATTCATGCTTCATTTATTTCAAGAGCACGGCGTGAATTGCACCATCTCATCACCGCGAGAAAAAATATTTAAAGCAATTAAAATCGTGGAAGAAGAAACGGGCGAAAAATATCATTGGATTTGCACGCCATCAGAGCGGAAAACTGTTAAAAATCTTGAACCTGATATATTAAAACAAATCGATTGGTGCGCTGAGAAAGAAGTCTCCGTGTGCATGCCACATCGTTCATATACTGATAACGCTATTAACAAAAAAACTCTCACTATTGGAGGAAAAAACTCCGGATTCGCGCCATATTCAGAAATTAGCGCTTACATTAGAGATAAGGGCATGATCCCGGGTTTATCATGTCATTATATTGAGGTTCTTAAAGCGGTTGAGAAAAACAATTATGACGCTCCTTTTGTAGTACAACCGCTAAACAAAAAGGGATTCCAATCTAACACGAAACCCGAACTGCTCATTGAAGCAATTCAGAACACGAAAGTTCACATAATTAATATAAAACCAATGGCCGCAGGACGCATTAAACCTCGAGAAGGCCTTGAGTTTTGTTTGAATAATATAAAAGAAAACGATTTTTTGGCAGTAGGATGTGGAAAGAATTTCGAAGACTGCGTTGAGGATGGGCAAATCCTTGAAAATTACTTTAAATCTTAATCAAATTGCATGTATTCTTTCACATCAATGGGGATACATCCCCTTCTATGCGATTCACGAGCACATAAAGGAATCGCAATGGTCCAGAAATTATCCCTGAGAGACGTGGGATATAGTTTCCCCGTTTCAATACTTTCAATTAATAATCTAATGGACATATCCCAGCCAGATTCCCATCTTCCTTCACCAAATTTTTCGGTTTCATACTTGGTGTCTGCCTTAAGCAACGATTTTAAATTGATTGATTTAAATTTACCTGCTTGAGTTCCTTCCTCAACAAATGCTCTAGCAGGACCATTTCTTAAGTGCCTGATTGTTCCCTTGCTACCATACATAACAAAACTTCCATGGTTTGGTAAAGTCTGAGCAGCAATTGCTTCTTGCGTGGCAGTATAACTCCATTCTATTCCATCTTCGAACGTTACGTTTAAAAATATGGTAGACTCTCCATGAATTTTACTCCATCTAGGCCTATGGAGTTGGGCTCTAACTTTAAGCGGATTTTTACCGAGCATGTAGCGGATCGTGTCATAATGATGGATATACCAATTATATTGACTCATATCTTCATGCTGGGATCTCCACCACTCTCTAAAGTGGTATCTATTTTGAGCAAAGTTCGTGACTACAAAATCTATATCTCCAATAATTTTATCCTCAACTGCTTTTCTAACAGAAGCGATTGTTTCGTTCCAACGATATTGTTGATTTACCGCAGCAACAAGCTTTTTTTCATCAGCTAAATCAGCAATCTCTCTCATATGTCGATATTGATTATAATTCACTAAAAATGGCTTTTCCGTAATTACATGAGAATCGTTATTTATAGCCTCAGCTACGTATCTAGCATGTAGTTGAGGGGGACATGTAATAATTGTAATATCGGGTTTTTCATCTTTATAAGCTAAAGAAAGATCTGCGAATTTTTTAGTGTCTTTAAAACCAAACATCCTTAGTTTTCTCAGCTTTTTAGGAAGCGGATCACACGCAGCAATGATATTAAAATGATAATCTTCTTGTCGTTTGTTTAAATTTTGAAGTGACCACAACCATGCGGCTGTCACCTCTCCACAACCGCAGAAAGTTATTTTATACTCCTTCATAGTAGGATTTATTTATAGAATGATTTAAATTTTATTAGAAGTAATACTAAATGCAATATACTTATGCGTGTTTAAAATGAAAATCGGATTAAATACATACTCTTTTCGAAAAGAATTACTTAAAAACAAATATTCTCTCCAAGATATTTGGACTATTGCCGAAAAAATTGGATATAACGAAGGTATCGAATTATTTGACGGTCACATTCCTGGTTGGCCTGACGGAAATCTCGATAAAGGGATAAAACAAGTAATTGAACAGATAGATTCATACAGATGGAAATTATTTGGGTTAGGTCCTCACTTTAAATTATATCAGAGACCAAAAGGAGTCGAAAAGGAAACAATTGAAATTAAAAAATGGATAGATTTAGCTTCAGATAATGGCGTGCCTGATGTAAGGGCACAATTAGGAGGGCCGTTTAATTTTGAAAAAAATTTACTAAAACATGTTCAAAGGGTAGTTGATCTCCTTGATAAGGTCATACCTTACGCTGAAGAGAGGAGTGTTAAAATTGTCATTGAAACTCATCACCAGTTATCATCATATCCGCCTTTTTTAGAAGAGATTACTGAACATTATAAGAATAGCCCCGCACTAGGAATTAATTACGATTGGGGCAATTTTCCAAACAACGAAGATCGATATAAAACCTTGAAAATCGCAATAAGACCTTATAACCACGCTCATAATCATGTAAAGATTTTCAATTTTGGAGAAAATTTCCAAGAGACAGAATACGATACCATAAGAATAGTCGATGCATTTGAGAAGAAGGGATTTAAGGATTTCTTCTCGATAGAATTTGAAGGAACACAGGATTCAATTGAAGGCGTTTATAAATCCGTACATGCTTTAAGATATGCAATCACGGGCGGTAAGCACGAAATAGACTATGAGTTTGATTGGAAATCCCTTAAATAATGAATAAACTTTTTAATCTCTAAATTGTTGGAATAAATTATGAGTAAATTAGACCAATTAAGTGTAATAACGGATGAGATAAGTCAAGATTTTGAGCATGCTCTTGATATTACTTCCGAATT
>JAEORV010000173.1 GCA_016840695.1 Promethearchaeota archaeon | reverse complement strand
GTTGTTCGGGAATTAAATCTAAACCTGTCATTTCTAAGAGCGTTGGATAAAAATCAGGGCTAGTTACTGGAGTATTGCACTTGCTTCCTGGTTTAATTTGACCTGGCCATTTAATGATTAGTGATTCGCGCGTTCCACCTTCATACATCCAGCCCTTTCCCTCGCTGAGAGGGGCATTACAAGTTGGTGAACCCTCCGCAGTCGCTAAACCTCCATTATCAGAAGTAAAAATAACAATTGTTTCCTCAACCTTTCCTAATTCTTCAAGTGTATGTAACAGCCTTCCGATGTTCTCGTCGAGTTTTTCAACCATTCCAGCGTAAACTGGATCAGATTGTATTAAGCGACGCTTAATTCGCCAGTTCCTCTGATGCTCGATAGGAAAAAAAGATCCTTCTTCGAAAGTTTTCTCTTTATCAAGGCCGAGTTTCTTAGCTTTTTCCTTATATTTTATTTTATATTCTCGAGGTACTTGAATTGGAATGTGGACAGCGTAATACGCAAGGTAAAGAAAAAATGGATCATTTCCGTTCATCTTAATTAAGTCAATCGCTTCGCTTGTAAGCCGGTCAGTTAAATATTCGCGCCTTGGACCGTCTTTCAATCGAGGATTGCGGTATGGGCTGAAATACCCTCCCATTGGAGCACCCCAACCGCAACCAGCAATGTTTACATCAAATCCTTGATGCTCTGGCCAGTATGGTTCTTCTCCAAGGTGCCATTTTCCGACATGATATGTTCGATAACCTCCTTCCTTTAAAGCTCGTGCAATTGTTTTTTCAGTCAGAGGTAATTCTTTTATATAGGGCGCATCGATAAGCTTCCCTTTAGCATTGCCTCCTATGAAATTAGTTAAACCCAATGTTGCGGGATATTTCCCCGTAAGGATACTAGCGCGCGTTGGCGAGCACACGGGACAGGCGGCATAAGCATCAGTGAAGCGCATCCCTTCGGAAGCTAATCGATCAATGTTAGGAGTTTCGTAGAAAGTGCTTCCATAACAAGTTAAGTCTACCCATCCTAAATCGTCGATTAAAATAAATATAATATTAGGTTTTTTCATTAATCTTTATTCTCAATTATTTCTTTAAATATAATTTGCTAAGGTTAAAAGCTTTACCATATAGATTTAATAGTCCATAAATCTAACGATTTTAATCTTACCTCTCCGTTCATCGCATAAATATCAAAACCATTACAAGTCTCAATTTCTGGATAGATACGACTTGTTAGGCACTCTCTATTATTTATAAAGATCTCGACTACAGATTTATCGATGAAAATATGAAATGATAATTGCTTTTCTCCTTTCAAAGAAGATAATTTTCCCTTTTCTTTCCCAGCTCTAATAATGTAATCTCTTGTATTAAATTCAATTAGTTCTCCTATTTGTTTATCAGCAGATTGGAAAAGTTTAAACCCAAAAAACTCGGCATTAATCAATTCAAATTTTGTAATTATTTCTAATCGTATGTTAGGAAATTTTCCTAATAGATCCTTTGAATCTGGATTTATTATCAAATTCTCAAGATGAACATGAGATTCTCTAAGGATTTTAAGTTCACTTGCAGGTTCAAATCTAAGGTTTCCATCGGAATCAAGAGATAGGACTCGTGGCAAGGAGAGACAGCCATCCCACCCACCCGTGCCTCCTCCCCTAATCCAACCCCACAGGAGTAATCGACCATTATCATCAAACATCGTATTTGGAGCATAAAAACTACGCCCATGATCCAATATCTTCCATTCACTGGGTTCAAAGAGATGATTATTATAACTGCCAATATTATATATAACTTCCTTATGGGGAGATACGATAAGAATATATTTATCCCCTAAAGGAAAAAAATTTGGACATTCCCAATTCCTTCCATTTATTCTTTCTCCTTTACAGAGAGGAGAAATGAATTTCCATTCAATGAGATCTAATGATTTATATAGTAATACAACCCCTCTGGGGGTTTTTCTTGTTTTTTCTCTACGAGCTTCATATATATGACCCCCTAGCACCATATACCAACTATCATCCTCCTTCCAAACATATGGATCTCGCCAATCGCGAACATCTAGAGACTCGTGTAAATCAAGCGTCATTATTGGGTTTTTCGGATGTTTATCCCAGGTATTCATATCGTCATGACTAGTTGCAAGCCATTGTTCGGCACCAGATTCAGGTAATTTATTTGGACCAACGCTCGTGTAGAAGATTGTTGGAATACCATCGTTATTAACGCAACATCCAGACCAGCATCCATATTCATCTTCATTTGGACTTAACGCAATTAGTAAATGCTCCCAATGAATCAAGTCTTTACTTTTAGCGTGCCCCCAATAAATGCTACCATGGATTGCACTATACGGATTATGTTGATAATAAATGTGATATTCCCCCTTATAAAATATAGGACCATTAGGATCGTTCATCCAGTACGCAGGGGCAAGAAAATGAAACTCTGGCCTATGAGGGCACTTCTCAGCGATTAATTTTCCTTCTTCCAGGCTTTTCATTGCTTGTTTGATTTTGTTCACAATAATGACCTTATTATATCTATAAAAGACTCAAGGGAATATTTCATTTAAACCATAAGATTGATTTATTATTAACCTTATGATTAGAGTTAGTTATAGTCTTAAATATTATAAAAAATATATCATATTTTATCAAGAAGCCCATAAAAGTAAGATAATAGAATGATTGAAAAAATTGACACGCAGAAGACGGGACGAAAAGTTCCCTCTAAACAAGTCGCCGCGTATGGATTCATGACTGGCTCGGCTAATATCGTGGGCGTGGCGAAGAATTTGTATTTATTTGTATATATTACTGACGAGTTCGGGTTACAACTGGAATTATTTATACTCGCAAACTTATTGTTCTTTGCTTACAACGCGTTGAACGATGTTCTCTTTGGGATATATGCGGATAGAACTCGACACAAGTTAGGACGTCGCATTCCATACATTAGATATGGGTCTCTATTCATTGTCGTGACGAACATGCTGATCTGGTTTCCGTGGCCTGGAACTTATTTTGGAGTGCCAGATGCGGGCGTGATCAATAAATTCATACAGTATCTGTTGTATCTTTTTGCGATGGATACAGTGATGACGATAATTAATGTTTCTATCAATGCGTGGTTACCAGAAGCGACAGAATCCGAAGAAGAAAGAACCAAAATGTCATTAATAAATAAGATGTCAATTTTGATAGGGGGTCTCTTCGTCCTAATAGTACCCATGATCTATAATGAGGGAGGACTTGATGTATTCAGGGTTTTCTTGTTAATTGGGAATACAATAAATGCGCTCTGCTTGTTTGTGGGATCTTTTATCATAAAGGAGAGACCTGAATTGTACAAAACCTCGTTCAAGGATATAAGTACCAAGGAGATTTTCAAGCAGTTTGCTAGTTTATACAAGAAAAATGCGTTCTTGAGCTCAATAATTTTTGGTTTCGCTACAGCGACGATGGTGATGTTATTGAATAACTATCCGAAACAGCTTGGATATGGACTGGGATTGGAAAATGGCGAATTATGGGTGCAAGCCATTTTTTACATATCTCATTATGGAATGCTACCCGTGTTATCTCTCATGGTGAAATCCAAGCCGGTCGATAAGGTCATCGTGAACATAATAAAATACGGATTGGTTTTATCAGTTGTTTTATTTAGTATGTCGATAATATTAAACAATCCTTTGATCCTATGGCCATTCGTAGGCGTGGCAGGAGCTATGGCAACGGTTGGGTTGTATGGGCCTCTCATCGGTGGCAATGCCATAGATCAAGATGAGCTTGATACCGGGGAGAGACGAGAAGCATTGTACGGTGGAGCTGGAGCCTTGATAACAATTCCGACTGCTCAAATTGTCGGGAGTCTTGTAGCTGGGGGACTAATTCTTATTAATTATCAAGAAGGGGTGGGGTTCGCGCAGGCAGATTCTGTATTTGCGGGAATACGTTTTCTATTCTTTATTATAATCTTCATAAGTGGAATACTAACTCTAATCGCTATTAAAATTTACCCGTTTAAAGGTGATGCATTAGTTACCTTGAAGAAAGATCTCATTGAATTACACAAAAAGAAGGAAGCAAGCGCTACTCCTAATCAAGAATCTTTTCCCAAATCGTAGTAGGGAAATATTTTAGAATAATAAACCAATTACTAAAATATCATGTCTGAAAAACCAAATATAGTTTACCTGCTCAATGATCACCAAGCCTTCTATTTACACGGTGAAATGACGGGAGGTCCAAAGATTAAAAAACCCAACTTTGAAAAACTTGCCGCTAAAGGCGTTGAATTCACTCGCTCTTATACGTGTTGCCCATTATGCGCTCCAGCAAGGCGCACAATGCTAACAGGGTTGTTTCCTCATACTCATCATGAATTAACTAATCTATCATTTAACGAGTTTAAAAACGAAACATATCTAGAAAAACTTGCTGAGGCGGGTTATAAGAATTATTATTACGGTAAGTGGCACGCAGGACCAGGAACGGCTTTTGACCATAAATGCGAAGGATTTAGTTATCCAGATTATAACAATCCCTACACGAAACCAGAATATGCAGAATATCTTAAAAAATATGATTTACCGCATTTTGAAGTTCGAATTCAACGAAGTTTTTCAGAGCCTAATAGCGATTTCAATAAAAGACTCGGAATAAATATTGTACCTGGGGAGCTTCACAGAATTGAAGGTGCGGCTTGTACCGAAAGCGCAACGGGAATCATGACCACGCCGAAGGAATCCCACGAAGCGTTCTTCTTAGCTGACCTTGCTTGTGAGAGATTAAGGAAAATTGCGCAAGAGGGAAATAAGGAGCCCTTTCATCTACGCGTTGATTTTTGGGGTCCGCACCAACCATATTATGCCACTCAAGAATTTTTAGATTTATATCCTCCGGAATCCATTCCAGAATATCCTAACTTTCGAGACGATCTGAAAAACAAACCGAAAACATATCAATCGGAAAGGAACTATCCCTTGCATAAATTGGGCAAGATAATTCATCCGAATCCATTACCTTGGCCTGAATGGCAAAAAGTATTAGCATTATGCTATGCACAACAAACCTTGATCGATAAAGCTGCAGGACTCATTCTTGACACTTTGGACC
>JAEORV010000172.1 GCA_016840695.1 Promethearchaeota archaeon | reverse complement strand
GATATTTAAATATATTATAGAGTCTTTAGATATCTTGGGAACGGTAGTTTTTGCCGTTGCAGCCCTTGGGATTCTCATCACGGTATTCGTGGAAAATAAAAAATATAATCCATCAAAAAACAAGAAAAAACTTTTCACAAGGAATGTTATATTTGGAGCCGCTATTGGATCTATCCCAATATATATTTTATATGGTATTATGGCGATTATTATCCTGTTTAGCGGTTATGTCCTATTAAAATTATATCTTAAAGAAAGAAGAATTATTCATTTCTTTCTATTGATATGCATACTTTGTAGTATGCTAATATTAGTTTCTGCAGTGTTAGAAGAAACAGGAAATGTTATAGCGTACGAATTTCGTCAAGGTAGCATGTTAATATTTTGCACGGTAATGTTATTCACTGCGATTGGCGCATATATCGAAATTGAAATTGATAATTCCAAACATCTTCTAACACAAGCAGATAAATCTACTAAAAGCATTATAGAAAGAGCAACAAGTGCCAGTGTTAGTGCATCTAACATTGCAACAGAATTATCCGCAAGTGCCAGCGAAGTAAATGCTTCTGCAGAGGAGATCTCTGCTACTACAATGGAAGTTAATTTAAAGTCGCAGAATCAAGCGCGGTCTCTTGAACATATAAATTCATTGGCTAAGGATGTGAAAAATATTACAAGGTTAATTACTAACCTTTCAGAACAGACAAATTTACTTGCGTTAAACGCTAGCATTGAAGCTGGTCGTGCAGGTGAACACGGGTTAGGTTTTGCAGTTGTTGCAGATAAAGTCCAAAAGTTGGCTGAAGAATCTAAATCTTCTGTTGAAAAGACTGTATCGATCGTAGAAACAATTAGTCAAGAGATTGAAGCCGCAGCAGCAAGCAGTGAGGAGATTTCCCGAGCAATGGAGGGGGTTAGCACGGCAGCTGAAGAGCAAACCGCATCCATGGAGGAGATTTCGGCGACCTCTAACAGGTTAGAAGATTTATCGAGAGAACTAAAAGAAAACTTGTCAAATATTAAATAACTTATCTTTTTTCTCAAATTGTATTTACGATTAGAATATCTTTGGAAATACTAGTCTGGTATTTTCCTCTATTTGCTGTTCTAATTCATCGGAACTAATATTTTTGAGTTTAGAAATGGTATTTAATACGCTTCTAATCATTGCGGGCGTTCCAATTTGCCCAGAATATTCTACGGGCCCGTCACTTTCTAAGAGAAGGTGATCTTTATCTATTATTTTAGCCACATTTTTCACGGCAGGTGAGTAGCTAATGGCAGGCGTGATTGAAAAATAATATCCTCTATCAATGCCTACTTTCATGTAGTTTTCTGGACCAGAATACCAATGTATGTTCACGTTAGGAATATTGAAAGAAGGTAACGTGTCAAACACCAACTTTTCTGCGCCTTTAGTGTGCAAGTTAACGGGTAATTCTAACTCTTGTGCGAGCATTAGCATTGTTTCAAAAACTTTATTCTGAAGGGGGTAGCATTCCTCATTTTTTACAAAATGATGATCTAAACCGATTTCGCCGATAGCACAAATTTTATTTCTGTTATCCCTAATGAGTGTTTCGATTGAATCTAATTGAGATTCAAGACTTTTGTTTATCGAAGCTTCTTCAGGGTGTATGCCCAACGCAGGATATAACAAATCAAAATGATCCGATATCTCTAAAACTCTTTCAAGGCTTGTCGCACTCATTCCTACGGCAATGATTTTTGCAACTCCTAGATTATCCGCTTCCTTCACGATTTGGTGAAGAGCTAAATATAAATTTGCGTGGCAATGGATGTCTATGAGCATTTTTCTCGATGTTTGTGTGATGATGAGTTTTTTAATTAAAACAATTTATTTTAGATTTCATTAAATAAATATGCTCGCATTATTGCTTTAAGAATGGATGAAGGAATACTTATGAAATGCGAATTGCCTTAGTCATCAATCAGACTCTTGCTGTGAATCTAATTAGATGGTTTCTAATTTCATAATTCGGCACGGAAAGTCTTGCAGCACCTTCCTCAAGCGCCTTTCTTGGCATGCCGTACGATTCAGCTGTTTCCTTTGATTCTGCGATTGTCATTCCTCTGGCTTTCCTGATTTCCTTGAGTCCATTGACACCATCTCTTAACATGCCCGTTAATATAATGCCCATTGCCTTATCCTTATAAACTTGAGAAATAGAACTGAATAATAGGTCAATACAGGGCATTCCATAATTAATTTTTTTATTAATTGATAATTTTATGCAAGGAAAATTATCATCAGTTATAATTTCCATGTGTCTTGCTGGGGGACAAATGTATGCAACACCGGGGTACAAGAATTCTCCTTCTTCAGCCACTTTTACTTTTATTTCACACGCGAGTTCTAAAAGAAAAGCAAAATGTTCTAACTTCTGAAAGGTAGGTGACAGGTGCTGGGTGATTAAAATCGGACTTGGAAAATCTCTTGGAACTCCCTGCAAAATTAGCTTGAGAGTTTTGATCCCACCAGCACTCGCACCCATGACGACAATCTTATCGCCAATACCACACCTTGTTTTTTGTTTTTTAGACATTATTCAACCCCTAAAGAACATCCCCATTTTTCCTTATTCTATAGAATGAAATTCAACTTTTAAATCTTTAAAGAAATTAACTATTTCGTTCTATCCGAACAGAAAAATAATCCAATTGGGCTATTGGTTAAAAATAGAAAAAGAAAGCGCACAAAAACTTGCTTTTTATGTTATTATTATGCATAAAATTTAATATTGTGGTAAAAAAAGATGTGTCATAGACTATTAATTTTTTCTCTCAATTGAACGATTTTCATGGCTAATTCAAACCGCCTTCTATTACTAGCCTCGCCGCTTTCGAGTAAATTTTTTGTGTGTTCTAATTGATTCAAAAGGAAATTTTTTAATTCTTCTTTGGAAGCTTTTTTTATGAAATCAGGAAGCTGTTCAGCTTTAGCAACTTTTTTCATTCTTAAAATTGAAATTGCCTTTGCTAACTGTGCTTGAAATCCTTGAGACTCAGATGGATCAGCTTCACCAAGCTTGTCAAAAGAATTTTTTAACCCGTCGATAAACGCTTCTAAATCTCCTATTTCAATCGAATCGTCTGACATGAAAGCTTTAAAATTAATCTTTAGTATATATTCAATATATAACTTAGGATATTTTAATTTTTACTCTTACAAATTTGTGAGTTCTTGTGTCAAAAAACTATTTAAATCATTGATATTTGAGAAATGTGTTAATACATTAATATTATAATAGAGTTCTATATAATGCCAAAATTTATTATCATAAAAGATAGCGATAATTGCGCAACCTCCTTAGAGGATATACATGAAGGGGCAGAAATCGAAATAAATCCCAGCTTGTCTATAAAAGCAAAGGATGAAATTCCTTTGGGTCATAAGTTCGCATTAAAAGATATTAAACGAGGTCAACACGTGATAAAATACAACCAAATAATAGGTGTGGCCACAGTAGATATAAGTATAGGAGGCTGGATTCACACTCACAATATTAAATCAGCATATCTGGAGGAAACTATAAAATGAGAGAGGAATTCATGGGATATCAAAGGCCTAAAGGAAAAGTAGGAATCCGAAACAAAATAGTCATCCTCCCTAGTGTAGTTTGCGTGAATAACGTAGCCATACAAGTCGCAAATAAGGTGGAGAACGGAATGGCACTTCCACATCCGCTTGGATGCGGACAGTTTGGTCCTGATTTCAATTATACTTCTAAAACACTATCGGGACTGGCAATTAATCCAAATGTGTATGGAGTTGTAGTGATAGGATTAGGATGTGAAAATATTACTAGCAAGCTCTTAGCACGACAGGTTAAAAGATCAAAGAAACCTGTTGAATTTTTTGATGTTCAGGATGTTCGAGGTGGGACTGTTGCTGCCATCGAGCAGGGTGTTAGATTTGCTCAAAAAATGTCCCAAGACGCGGCAGAATTAAAGAGAGAACCGTTTGACTTCTCACATTTGGTATTGGGACTTGAGTGTGGAGGATCAGATTCAATTTCAGGAATTACTGCAAATCCTGCAGTTGGAATTGTATCAGATAGGATTGTTGAAATGGGGGGAACCTCAATCCTTCCTGAGTTTACTGAGTGGATCGGGACGGAGCATTTATTAATCCAAAGGGCCATCGATAAAAGCGTGGAAGATAAAATACAATCTATACTAGATAAATTTTTAGAAAACACGATGAAAATTGGAATTGACTTCAGGGGCGTCCAACCAACGCCAGGAAACATCGCAGGAGGATTAACAACAATAGAAGAAAAGTCATTAGGGACCATTGCAAAAGCAGGCAAGGCACCTATTCAGGGAGTACTTGAATACTCTGAAGCTCCTAAGGATAAAGGTTTGTGGTTAATGATTGAACCGGGTTTAGATGTGGAATCAATGACAGGATTGGCAGCAGCGGGAGCGCAAATAATCATAATGACTACTGGGCGCGGAAGCCCCACGGGCAATCCTGTGGCGCCCGTGATTAAGATCTGTGGAAATCCTAAAAGTTGCGATTACATGAAATGCAACATTGATGTGGACGCGAGTAATATAATTACTGAAAATAAGACCATCGACGATGTGGCTGAAACCTTGTGGAATAAAGTAATAAGCACGTGTAATGGCGAACAAACTCAAGCCGAAATTTTAGGATTTAACGATATTGCAATTTGGAGAGCAATGAACTTTCCGTTTTCAGCCTTAAAAATTTAGTTTTTATCAATTAATTGCTTAATTTCTTCGATAACTTGCGGGATGTCAGCAACGGAATCAAGAATGAAATCTGGATTTAACTCGAGTAATTTTTCCTTCGTAAAGATCCCCGTCAACACGCCAATAGTTATGGCACCAACAGCTTTTCCCATATTAATATCTGTATGCATATCTCCAACGATAACACAACGATTTAATGGCATGTTCATCATATTTGCGGCAAGTTCCATGCTTTCTGGGTGGGGTTTCATGTTTTCCACAGAACTCCTTGAAATTATCTTTCCATTAAGTTTTTTATAAAAATCTGGAAATTTGGAAAGACGTTCTTCTACCTCTTTCATTGAAGACGTTGTTGCAATAGCATAACTAAAATCATTTTCGTCTAA
>JAEORV010000171.1 GCA_016840695.1 Promethearchaeota archaeon | reverse complement strand
CAATTTCCTTTTGTCATAAACGATAAAAAGAATAGTACTCTAGTAAAAAAGGGTCTCTTTGTATATACACAATCTACTGAAGGCTTCTTAATCGGAATAATTGAAAAGATCCTCCTATTAAACGAATATTTTTCTGATGCTCTAACAATTAAAGCATATAACAACGATAAAAATCCAAATATTCTCAAAGGTTTATTTCCCAGCGACGATTTTGAATTTGCGGTAGCTCTCGTTAAAAATCTTGGAATTATCACATTTAAAGACGAGGATAAAAAGATAATAGATAAGATTCATAGAATGACTTATCCTGCAAGCCCTGGGGCAGGAGTTTTTTTAGTAAGTGAAGTCCTTCTCAAATCCTTTTTAGGACTCGATACAAAGGGTGGATTGGATGTTGGAACAATTAAGGTCTCCGATATTCCCGCTTATATTGACATGAACAGGTTAATAAATAAACATTTGGGAATATTAGCAATCTCAGGAGCGGGAAAGAGTTATTTAACATCAGTCCTCATGGAAGAGTTACTAACAAGAAATCAAGAATACGGCAATCCTGCAATAATTTTAATTGATGTACATGGGGAATATACCTATCTTAAAGAAGTAAAACAAATAAGAAATAAAATAAACGTGCAAGATGCTTCCTTCTTCCAAATTGCAGTTCCAAGAATGGAAGCATATTCGTATAGAAAATATCAAGATAAGATTTCAAGCGTTCAAGTGAGAGAACTTTCGAATTATATTAAAAATTTAAAAAAGTGCGACGAGAAAAAAGGAAATTTTACTATATACGACATAATTGAAGAGTTAGAAAACGATCCTGAAGGAAGCAAAAATACCAAGCAAGCTTTAATTGGATGGTTGTCTGAAATCAATAGTTTAAGATTATTTGGTCCTCAAGAAAATCCTCTCTTGAAAAACGTGGTAAAACAAGGAGAATTAACTATTTTTGACCTTCAGAAAGAGGTTAGTATTAAAAAAAAACAAATTATCCTTGATTATGTATGCAGTCGTTTGTTTTACATGAGAAGAATGAATCAAATTCCACCATTTTTTCTGATAATTGAAGAAGCGCATCAATTTTGTCCAGAAGCAGCTCATTCAAAAGCAATTTCTAAACCAATAATTGAAACTATCGCGAGAGAAGGACGAAAATTCATGTCATGTTTGTGTCTAATAAGCCAAAGACCTAAAAAATTAAGTACTACTGCTCTCTCTCAATTAAATTCAAAAATGATTTTAAACATAAAAAATCCATACGATTTGAAACATTTAATGGAAAGTTCAGAAGCTATTACCAAAGAATATGCCGCCATGATCTCGAGTTTAGGTGTTGGAGAGATGTTATTGATGGGTAATGCAGTAAATTACCCCATATTCATAGATATTAGAGAACGGAAGTATCAATCTCAAGTTGAAAACGAATCTCTCTCAATGGCGTGCGTAAATTGGCAAAAAAGTCAATTAACTTAACTCTTTTATAATATCTTCTCGAATGCTCGAATTATTCTTGTTTAATACGATCATCTTTTTGTTCTTGCTCACTCGAAAAACATTAATGACGTTTCTGCTTTCAAGTTTCAAGAACATTTCTTCCAAGATCAAGGGAGTTATAAAAGGAAATTCTTTTTTCAACAGTTCTTCTAAACGTTTATCTAAGATCTCTCCTCGATTTTTCACGAGAATATCGACAATAGAATTGACTACTGGTTTTTGATTCCAACGGTGTGATTCGATGCGGTATCACCTCTCACGATTTTTCATGGTACACTTAGGAATGGACCATTCACGGTCATGAGTTACAAAATCTCTTCCTCCATAAATATTTGTGCTTTTCATTACACGAACAACCGATCTTCCTTTTCTTCGCTTTCTATTCTCCTTCTCTTGAGTTTTTCTCCAAAAGTCTCGTACCACTTTACTATTTCTGGCGTAATCGTAGGATGAAGATCCTCTCTAGCTTCTTTGAAATGTTCAAGCGAAATTTTCCGCGCTCTAATATTTTCTCTTAAAGCGATCATAGCCGACTCGCGACACCATGTCTCAATATCCGCTCCTGAGAAACCATCTCCAATTAGGCTATTTAACTCTTCAATTTTTAGATTGTTCGTTAACGGCATGTCTTGCGTGAATATTTTTAAGATTTCAATCCTGCTCTTCTCGTCTGGAGCTGGAACTAATAAGATGCGATCAATCCTTCCTGGTCTTATAAGAGCGGGGTCTAAAATATCGGGGCGATTAGTAGCTGCTATAACGACAATATCTTTCTTGCTTTCCAATCCGTCTAATTCAGTTAACATTTGCGATAATACTTTTTCTGTTACTCCAGAATCGGATGTGTGTCGTCCTCTACTTGGTGCGATAGAATCAAACTCGTCAAAAAATATTATACAGGGTGATGCCATTTTTGCTTTTCTGAAGACCTCCCTAATCGCTTTTTCGCTTTCTCCAACCCATTTTGATAATAATTCTGGCCCCTTTATGGAGATGAAATTTGCCTTACTCTCAGTAGCAACAGCTCTTGCAAGTAGAGTTTTTCCGCAACCTGGGGGGCCGTAGAGCATAATACCTTTTGGTGGGGAAATTCCCATTCGACTAAAAATCTTTGGGTGTGATAAAGGCCAGTCAACTGCCTCAATTAACTTTTGCTTTAAATCTTCCAATCCTCCTACTTGCTCCCAAGACACATTGGGCACCTCTACAAACACTTCTCTTATCCCTGAAGGTAGTACTTCTTTTAAGGCTTCGTCAAAATCGTCTTTCAAGACTTCCATCTGTTCTAATAATTCTTCGTCAATGATCTCTGAATCCAAATCTATTTTTGGCAAGTAGCGCCGGAGAGCAGCCATCGCAGCTTCTCGACAAACCGCAGATATATCTGCTCCTACAAATCCATGGGTTATTTGAGCAAATTCTTTTAGAGAAATTTTCTTATCAAGAGGCATGTTACGGGTATGAATTAGAAATACTTCTCGGCGTCCTTTTTCGTTAGGAACCTTAATTTCTATTTCGCGATCAAATCTTCCTGGGCGCCTTAAAGCGGGGTCCAAACTATTTGGTCTATTCGTAGCACCTATAACAATCACCCTCCCCCTGCCATGGAGTCCGTCCATTAACGCTAATAATTGAGCCACGACTCTCCGCTCGACCTCGCCAGTTACAGTTTCCCTTTTTGGAGCTATAGCGTCGATTTCATCGATGAAAATAATTGAGGGACTTTTTTCTTCTGCCTCTAAAAAGAGCTTGCGTAATTTTTTTTCAGATTCACCATAAAATTTGCTCATGATTTCGGGACCATTTATAGAAATGAAATGTGCTTCGCTCTCATTGGCGACAGCTTTCGCTAATAAAGTTTTCCCACATCCAGGTGGTCCTCTCAATAACACTCCTTTTGGAGGATCAATTCCCAGGCGTTTAAATAATGACGGATGGCGCAATGGTAGCTCTACCATTTCCCGGACTCTTTGAATTTCTCTATCTAATCCTCCTACATCCTCGTACGTCACGTATAAAGTACCAGTTTCTTCTTCGGGAGCCACACTTTCGCTAATGTGAATCGCCGTGTCTTGTTTTATAACACATACACCCTTGGGTCTTATGCTTTTTACTTTAAAAGCTATTTCTCTACTTATTCCAATTGCTATTAGTATTATGTCATCGAGCGTAATAGGATAGTTGTTTAATTTTCTCCTGACGAAAGATTCGAACTTGGGATTTGCTTTAAACTTGACACCAGAAGGTGCTAAAACTACGCTTTGAGCCGGTAAAGCGTTAACTTTCCAAATTTCTATCGTATCGTCTATGCTTGTACCTGTATTTTTTCTCAATCTAGAATCAAAACGAACGATTCCCAAACCGTTATCTTGAGGATAACTTGGCCATGCGATACCAGCACTATCTTTTTTTCCTTTAACTGCAATAACATCACCAGTTTCTATATTCAAATCTTCCATCGTTTTTGTATCTATTCTGATGATATTTTTCCCAATATCCCTTTTCTTAGCTTTCTGAACTCTTAAAGAAATTTTTGGAATATTTTCTTCATCCCTATCCTTACTATTGTTCTCTTTTGATGACATGATACCTTACTTCCTAGTATATATTTTCTCTCTAAAAAAATGAAGTATTAGACTTGTAAAAGTTTTTGCCTTTTTTTCTATAAATCCACCCGTTATTTTTTTTTGAAAAAACTATCCAAAGATGTTTGGACTTTCGAAGAATCTATTTTTTTTAATCGTTCTAAAGCACCCTCAACTCTCTGTTTTGAGAAATTGTGGTTCTCGATTAGTAATTCTTCTATTTTTTCGTAATTTATTCTATTCCATACTAATTTTGGATAATCTTTATTAATATCAGGATTTAAAAAGATGTCCTTTATCTCACGAATTAATTCCGTATCGATATTAATCTCCTTTTTTCCAACAGAGACCTTGTTATTAACCATTTTTTCAATAGATTGGTATTTTTTAATTAAATCTAAAGCTGTGTGCTGTCCTATCCCTTTAATCCCAGGATAAAAATCTACTCCAATTAATATTCCCATTTCTATCAATTGTTCGCGAGAAATCTCTAAATTTTCTAACAGTTTTTGCAAGGAAACATATTCAATATCCAAAGTAATTTTTGTATCCTTGACTTTTTTGCTCCTACTTACAGCAAAATTCCTCAAAAGTCTCTGCCCTCCAAAAAGTAACGTATCGTAGTCTTGAGAGGCAATCGCCCATGCATCCCCTTGCTCAACTAAATACGCCGACTGTGCTTCTCCTTCAGAGCTCGCTTGAACGATTGGGACACCCATATATTTAATTAATTTCTTGCTTTCATCAATCATATCTGAAGTTAGTTTTGAAGTTTGTTGAGCGTATTTTCGCGCTTCTTTGAAGTCTTCGGCTTCTTGCGCCTTTATCATTTTTTCTTTTGCTTTTACCTTTACTTCTCTGCGTTCACTTATGGTTCCTAACTTTAATTCAGAGGGTTGTCCGTCAAAAACATAAATAGGTTTGATCCCATATTCAATAAAATTTATAGTTCTATAAAATAATCCAGACAGGTGAGAGGTAACATTCCCTTCATAGTCTTTCAATGGTGTTCCATCCCTCTGTCTAATGATGGCGAGAAATTGATAAATGGTATTAAAAG
>JAEORV010000170.1 GCA_016840695.1 Promethearchaeota archaeon | reverse complement strand
TTACTACAAATCTTTCAATACAACACCGACAAGAGTTCCAGATTAGAAAAAAAGATGGAAATTATATATGCGGAGAGGTTAGAGGTAGTTCGTTTGTAAATAGAAAAGGTGAAAAAAAATACTTTTTATTCATTAGAGATGTCTCCATGCAAATGGACGCAGAACAGAAACTAAAAGAATCCGAGGAAAAATATCGAGGGATTGTTGAAAATAGTTATGATGGATATTTTGAAACAGATCTCAAGGGAAATTTTACATTTGTTAATAAACAAGCCTGTGACTTACTTGGATATTCGGAAAATGAACTTATAGGGACAAATTTCCGCACGCATACAACACCAGAATATACTGATAAAATACTTAAAGAATATGCTAAGCTTTATAACAATGAACTACTTCAAATCATTTACGATTATGATGCGTTCAATAAAGAGGGAAAAGCACTGCGTATTGAAACTGCCGCTTATTTAAAACATGATTCTGACGGACAGAGGATCGGTTTTTATGGTCTTACGAGAGATGTCAGCATGAGACAAAAATTAAAAGAATCGGAAGAGAATTATCGAAATGCTTATGAACGCGTTGAATTTTATAAAGATTTGTTTACTCACGATATCAATAACATTCTTCAAACAATATTATCAACTACAGAGCTCGGAGCCTTAACTCATACATCTGAATCAACATTTGATGATTTTAAAACCATATTAAACGATATTAAAAAGCAGGTTCAAAGAGGAGCAAGTTTGGTTTCTAATGTTCGAATATTATCTAAAATAGAGGATATGGACCTTCTTTTGAAAGACACGGAAATAATAGAGATATTAAAAACAGCTATAGATAACGTGTCTAATAAGTACCAACAGGAGATTGACATAGCATTAGATTTTCCTCAAGAAAAGATTCATATCATGGCAAACGAATTGTTACTGGAGGTTTTTGAAAATTTAATTATTAATGCAATAAAACATAACAATAATCCTAAAAAAGAACTCTCAATTAAAATTTCAAAAGAGTTGAAAAATAAGATTCTCTGGGTTAAGATGGAATTTATTGATAATGGGAATGGTGTTGAAGATCTTCTGAAAAAATCAATATTTGAAAGAGGATATAAGTCCGATAAAAATGTTAGTGGAATGGGATTGGGATTATCTCTTGTAAAAACAATAATAGATAGCTACAATGGACAAGTCTGGGTAGAAGATAAAGTGAAGGGTGATTTTACCCAAGGAAGTAATTTTATTCTCCTAATTCCTGAACTATAAGAAACATTTGATTAGTAAAATTGATCTCTAAATTTTAAAAGTACATCAGGATAATCCGTATATATCGCATCAACAATTGCATTTTTATAATTCAGCTTGAGCACTCTTTTCATGCGAAATTTTGAATTTACGCCCCATACATAGCACTTTAAACCATTCTCAATAATAATCTTGAAATTGTCCTTGTCTCTTGTTCTCTCGTTCTTTAAATTTACAGCATGGATGTTTTTTTCTACGAGGTCTTTGAAATTCAAGTTTCTTTTACTAATTTTTCGGATATTAAAGGGAAGAGTGTGAACTAACTTAACCTCGTTATTGTATTTTCTCAACTGCGCTAAAACGCGCATCCTCAAATCGGTTATTTCGATCTCATCCAAAATATTGTATTTTTTAGCTAAATCTATAACTCTATATCCCGTGTTTCTATTCGCAATATCAATGCTATATCTGAGAGAATTTGACTTGTATTTTTGGAATACATCGTCAAGTGTAGGGATAATCCTGTTATCATTGAACTTGATCCTTCGTATTTCTTCTAAAGTCATTTCCTTTACGACGTACCAGTTATCCAATATTTGAAAATATGGATCATGAAAGCAGATTAAATAATTATCTTTCGTTAATTGAACATCAGTTTCTAAACCAACATTAAATTCTACAGCTTTATCGAACGAGGCCATAGTATTCTCAATTTCATACCCCATTGCCCCCCTATGACCGAAAATGAATGGTTTTTTCATGTTTTTTTATGGCTACTATTCACTTTTAATAAAATTACAAAAGTTATAATTGTTAAAGACATTTAAATTACACATATTAGGCTGATAGATTCTTATATTTGATTCACATGGCAGAAAAAAAATCTGAAACTGATAAAGAAGAAAAAGAACCGTTCAAGGTTAAATTAACGAAATACCTCAAAAATTTATTTAAATTTTCTCAATACGATAAAAAAACCCTCATTTATATCATTATTTTTGGAATTATAGCTGTTCTTTCCATCTATTTATTCATTTATAATTATTTTATTGACACGACTTTTCTCTATACAATTGTCTTACATTTTGTAAATGGCGTGCAGATGTTGGGGTTTTGGGGGATTTTTTTGTTTATAGGGATAATGGCTATTCAAGGTTTAATCATTCCAATTCCGTCCGAGATCGTCCTCCTTTCAACAGGAATGATTTGGGGGATTTGGGGCGGTGGAGTAATGGGTATAATTGGCTCCATGGCTGCGGGCATTCTATGTTTTTACATAAGTAGATTGGGTGGTCGACCTCTTGTTGAAAAATTCATAGGTGAGAAAGCCATGCTCATGGCAGATGATTTTATTCAGAAAAACGGAACATGGGCTATACTAATATCAAGAACTATTCCATTTATCGCGTTTGATCCAATTTCTTACGTGTCAGGTCTTGTAGAAATGGACGTCAAGAAGTATTCTATTGGTACATTTATAGGCGCAATCCCTAGAGCGTTCTTTTATGCCTTTCTTGGAGCGTCTTTTGGAATCGATCCAAATAATTCAAATATCGAAGCGCAGTCTGCCGCATTTAACCTGATATTTTTAGTAATCTGTGCTGTATTAGGAGGCATGTTTATAGCTTACTATCTTTATAGCAATTATTATGCAAAAAAGAATTTAAATAATAAATAAAAATAAAAAATTTTTACGTGAACTCTAAATTCCGAGTTGCTCTAATTTTTCTTTCGTTGGTGCGCCAGTTTCCCAGTCCCAACCTCGTGACGCATAAAAAGCTTTTAGATTATCCTCTAAATTGAGCGACACGCCCTCAGAACCACCACTTGGTAATGCTTCTGTAACGATTTTTGGTAAGCAATCGTCTTCTCGTTTTATCCCGAGCTTGCATGAGATTACTCTTTTCAAGTTCGAACCTCTTTCTCCGGCCACGATCATTTTCTTCTTGTTTCCCAAAGTGCCAAATCCCGTAGAAGCTTTAAAGAGTTTAGCGAGCACTGCTATGCTCAAGTGGGGAAAGTTGCAAATGCATGCCGAATCCATCACGTTCATGATGTCTTGCAATTCCATTACTAAAGGCTCCCGTCCATCGATGTTAAACCTATCAGCTTTTCTCACCTTTCCAAAACTCGCTGCGTCTCCATCAATGTTAAAAAAGTCTCCTTTTTCATGGTTCGCACCTACACAACATGTCATGTAACTAAGAGCTTGACCTAAATAAGCTCGTGGATCGTGCATTGGAATTTCCAAACCCTTTACATGAGCAGCTAATCCAGGATCAACACCTAATTTTTCTGCCATTACTTTAACTCCTTCAGCTAGAAGATCTCCAATACCTTCTCTTTTAATGATTTGATCTAAGAGTTTTAATACGACATCTCCATTTCCCCATTTTATTTCATCAATACTAATTCCAGATAGTAAATTTGTAATATTGTCTAATCCAAGCTTGTTTTCCACGAGATAAATCAGGAACGCGATTGAAACACCGCTCGAGATGGTGTCAACACTTTCGAGGTTGCACATGTGGTTTGCCTTCAAGATTGGATCCCAATCTAAAATTCCACATAAAGGACCAAACGCAGCAGTTGTTTCGTATTCAGGACCGTCAATTTCGAGTTCATTATCACCTTCTTCCATGATAGTTGTTCTTCCACAACCAATGACGCAACCCGAGCAGGCATATTTAAGAACAGGGTATTGTTCCTTTAAAGCCCTTCCAGTTAGTCTTTCAGCAATAAATTCGGAATTCGTGAAGTAATTTGACGGAACATCTGCGAGTACCATTCCCATATCAGTATAACATAATGTTCCATAGTGCGAAAAGAAATTAGACGCAAAAGCGTTCTGAACTCCTTTTATTGCTCCTTTTCCAGAGTTAACTAAAGTCTCTCTATCGGCATATTCAATTTGGGAACCTCCCTTGATAGCTAAAGCCTTCAATTTCTTCTTACCCATGATTGCACCTAGCCCACATCGACCCGCAGCTCTCCCTTCGTCGTTTATGACCGCTGCGTATTTAACCAAATTTTCTCCACCTTTTCCAATACACGCAACCCGAACCTTATCATCGCCCAAATCTTTTTTGATTGCCTCAATCGTTTCTCGTGTGTCTTTTCCCCAAATATTATCAGCGTTCTTGAATTGAATCTCTCCATTTTCAATGAAAACATACTTTGGCTTGTCAGATTCCCCATGTATTACAATCGCATCGAATCCACACCTTCTTAATATTGTAGGAAAGACTCCTCCAGAAGTAGACTCGCCCCACATTCCCGTTAATGGCGATATCCCTGAAACGGAATACCTGCTACTGGAAGGCGTTGCCGTTCCCGTTAACGGACCGGTAGCAAACACTAATGGATTTACCGGAGAGAATGGATCGTTCTTCAAGGTCTCGTAATCTGCATCAGAAAGCATATCGTAAATCAATTTTGCTGATAAGCTGACACCTCCAATGTAATCTTCAGCCATTTTTGGATCTAAATCTTTTATTTCAGCTTTAGCCGCACTCATATCAATATATGCAATTTTACCATTATATCCTAACATTTTTTTCACCTAATTTCCTCCTACCTGTAGTATAAATCCATTAAATCATCTATTTTATTTTCATAGGCCGTTTCCATTAGCAAACGATATTGAGGTGGATCGACTTTTCGACTTGATGATAACGTGCAGTAATCGTTAAAAGCAAAATCCACCATCTGGTCTATTTGAGCCAAATAATCTTCACGACTTATTTTGTGTGGCTTTTCAAGCTCGCTAATAGACAATGGACAACCGATTTTCTTCATGAATTCCTGTAATTTTATGAGTAATTCTCTCAAAATCTCATCTCGTTGTCTCCCGCTTCTCTTAACCTTGAAGATCTTGGCAAGATCAAGAAACCTGTCAGTAACTT
>JAEORV010000169.1 GCA_016840695.1 Promethearchaeota archaeon | reverse complement strand
CATAAAAGACATCGATACTGGGGATATTGATATAGATGATTCACTTAGGTTTCCCAAACCCCTTTCTCCAATCTTCGCATTTGGTTATAACACGTATTGCAAACCCTTCTGTGAATGGGAAGCTAAAAAAGCTATTGAAGCGGGGGCCATTTTAAGGACATCAACCACAATAGTAGACCTGATTAAAGAAAATAATTGTGTTAAGGGTGTTATTACCGATAACGATGAAGAAATAAGGTCAAAAATAGTTATCGATGCAGAAGGATCACAAGGATTATTAGCCATAAAAGCGGGTATAAGGGAGAAATATCCACCAGAGACCATCTCTCTTGCTGACACGTACGATTATGAAATGGCTAAAGAAGATATCGATAGAATTTTCGGTTATTCCCTAAAATTTTGTTGGGGATGGGATGAGCAAAAAATTTCTCCACCGCTAGGTCACGGTAATGGTTTAATGGTTTGGCCTTATCGAAATAGTCTCCATTTTATGCAAGATCAATGCTTACAATTAAATCAAAAATCCGTACCTAATCTAAAGAAGTTATTTAACGAATATCATCAAAATATTACTACTAAATTGGATTGGTGGAAAAGAGATATTGCACCCCGTATCAAACTACGTGCGAGAATGTGGGAAGGATTTGAAATTTACGTGGGGCTTGATAAAAAATTAAGAAATATGAGCAATCATGATGATGGGATCATCTTAATAGGGGATGTTGCTGGACTTGAGAGCACGGAATTATGCGATGGCGTGCCAGCAGCCTGGTGGTCTGCTGAAATAGCTGCAGAAGTGGCAATTGAAGCCATACGGCTTGAAAACACATCGAAGGAATTTTTGAAAAAATACGACGAGAGAATTAAATCACACCCAATTATTCAATGGTCCATTTCTGGTAGAAATAGATACGACCTCCGTGAAGCCCAAGAACAACACGATGAAAAGAAATTGAAGAAATATATCCACAATGGTTGGGGATTGGGAGCTTTAACCCATTTTACTACTCCGTTCCTAAAATTATCCCTGTCATATTTTAATGAGGATCCAACAATCTTGACCAAATGGATTAAAATGTATTTCAGGTACTACCAAAATTGGTTACATGAAAGTTACGATTATACTCCACATAGGATGCAAAGAAAATCCTCCACAAAAGAACTTATTGTTATGGAATCGCTTTTTTGCAGTATAATCAACATTTTAAATTCTCTAATGAATTTTACCCATCGGAGAAGACGATTTCTCTCAACTTTAATAGTTCCTTTGGTAAATTCAATAAATAATTTCCTAAAGAAATTTCTTCCGATCATAGAGCCGATATTTTTAAAAATAATGAAATTTCTTGAGCCACTTACAGATAAGATCAGTAAAAAAATGATAAGTTTCGTAGATAGGGCAAATCCATTAATTTTTGAAGTTATATCAATAAAAGAGGTTGAAAAATTTGGTTAGAACTTCTAAAGAATTCCCAGGCGTTGAGTGGGTGGAAGGTACAGGCGATTTTATAAAAATTAACGAAGTGAAGTGCGTAGGATGTTCAAATTGCGTGAATGTCTGTTTAGCAGGATGTTTTAAAATTGTAAATAAGAAATCAAAAATAATTAATCTCGATAAATGCATGGAATGTGCTGCATGTTGGTATGTTTGTAAAGAAGAAGCAATTGATTTCTCATGGCCTAAGGGCGGAACTGGGTATAGAAGCGACTGGGGATGAGATCGCTTTTATAGTTAGGCACAAAACTTGAGAATTTTTAAAAATTTTAAGGAATTTCCTGACAATTAAATCTATTCTACTACTAATTCGTCCAAAGTGATATTTAATTCTAGCTTGGACTTTTTAAGATTCTTCACTAATTGTCGTAATCCATAATCATTTGTTAACAGCTCTACGAAATTTTGGTACAAGCCAACGATGTTATCCTCCCCTGCCTGGAAGTAAATATCATCCTCGTTCCCAATTATGCTTAAAACCTCGTATAAGCCTTTAATGGATTCTTTTATATTCTCAAAATTCTTCTCAGCCTTTTCCGTTGCGTTTATCGTGTATTCAGTATTTATCATTTTTATTAACCTCTGTTACTATAATTATCAATTTGCATATTTAAATGTTACTTTTTCGTCAAATCCGTTTTTGAAATAAGTCATATATCTAACAAAAATGAAAACAATAATGACGATAATGAAAATTTCATAAAAAATAAAGAATGATAAATTACAATCTGGCGAAAATAGTGATCGAATTTCATTATTATATCGCTTTTCGATCAGCAATTATGGAAATATGCAGTATTCTGACAAAATCTTGGGTCATTTATTATCAAAAAACTATGTACGAAATCTAAGAAAAATGGGTAAAAAATCCCCTAAAAGTTAAAATTTTATTTAGTTGGATTTGGATTTTTTCGATTTGTGCGGGGGTTTCATCATGCTTTTTATGTTTTCGACTTTCATTCCTCCTGGTCTGGGAGTAGGAGGAAATTCGCCTTTTTCGACATTATCTTTAATATTATTGATAAATCCTTCCTCTCCTAGCTCAGTAAGCGTTTTCAAGTTATCAATGCATGGTTTATGTGTAACAAAACTATCCCATGTGGTAAACTTTTGAAGAAATTCACAATCAGGAAAATCATTGCATTCATTACATCTCGAAATCTCTTGGTTTTTACAACACTTTATAATACCGCACATCTTCGTTTCCATGCGAGCAAATCCCTTTCCAGAATAACATCCGTGACATTTTTTCTTTTCCTTGGTAAATTGTGGGCAGAGACCACAGAAAATTCCGCAGGGTGCTAACATTTTTATGGAAAAATCAGCTCTTTCCATCAATTCTTCGGCACTAAGTACTTTTTTTTTAGGCATTTTTAGCAATATCGAATCAAATTACAATTAAGGAAAAAAATATTGGTATTGTAATAATCTTTTTTGATTCCTATAGTTTGTTCTACTATCACGAAAATCAATTCTGATAATTTGCTTTTATTAAGCTTTTAAGATATAAATATAATGTCATGCAAGAAACTTTTTTAAAAATAATTGTGTGCGGGGATGGCGGTGTTGGAAAAACCTCGTTTCTAAACAGGTATGTAAACGATGAATTCAGTGAAGATTCCGAGATGACAAAGGGTGTAAATTTTCTTAGCAAAAAAATAAAAAAAAACGGAAACGCGTTCGATTGCGATTTAATACTATGGGATCTCGGTGGACAAGACCAATTTCGGTTCATGTTAGCTGATTGTATAGACGGAGCCGCAGGTGCTTTATTCTTGTTTGACATGACGCGGTTTAATTCTCTTGATAGAATAGATGATTGGATGGCCGAAATAACTGAGCACGGAAACATTCCCGTGATGCTCGTAGGAACAAAATGCGATTTGAAGCACTTGATTAGCGATTTTTTAGACGACTATGCTTCTCAAATAGTACAAACTTGTGCAAACTGTATCGGATACATTAAGACTTCTGCGAAAACTAACCATAATATTCATGATACATTCGATTATTTTATTGACATTCTTGGAAAAAGAATGAAAGGATATGAATCAGATTCTAATTCAATAGAAGGATCTATAGTATAATTAAGTTTATTTAATAAAAGGGTTAAGATCATTGTAATCCTTCATCATTAGTGAAGGAATAAATCTCTACATATAAATTTAAAATCTATCTTAGATTAGCTAAGTAAAATTTTAAATACTATCTTTTTAATAATTGAACTAAACTAACAACTTAAGTTGAGAAATTATGGGAAAAGAAGATAAGAAAGATAAAGATAAGAAAAAAGATAAATCTGATAAAAAGGATAAGGAATACGAAAAGGAAAAGAAAAAAGAAAAGGAAAAGAAAAAAGAAAAAGAAAAATCTAAAGACAAAGACAAGGAAAAAAAAAATAAAGAAAAATCAAAAGAGAAGCCCGATCAAACCTGGAAGATGGAAATTAGTCAAATTTTAGATACTAATATAGCGACTTTTGAGAAGATTACCAAAACATTCAAGGATATTGATGATTATATTTTAAAATCGGCTAAATCCAAGGAAGAATTCATAGAAAAGGTAAATGATTCCATCGAAAAATTGCCAGATGCCCAGAAGAACATCTTTATTGCATTTCTAAATTCATTATCCTAACCCATATTTTTTTTTGTTTAAACTTAAATACGACTTATTTCTTTAGAATATAAAGAAAATTTCTGAAATAAATGTAATAAAAAAATTCAAAATATTCAAAAAATTAGTTCTATAGGGTTATCAACTTAATGGTTAAAGTATTTATTGTTGATGACGATCAAGCCCTAATCAAGCTTTATAATTTGATGTTAGGGGGTGTTGGATTCGAAATCATTGATATTGCTTTAGATGGAAAAATCGCAGTCGAAAAATATAGGCAATTTCCCATAAAGCCTGATATAATTTTGATGGATTATCGGATGCCGATAAAAAACGGTATTGATGCTATGATCGAGATTTTACAAATGAATGAGAACGAAAAGATCGTGTTTGCGAGTGCCGATATAGATATTAGAGAAGAGGCGTTTAAATCTGGAGCTTGCGGATTTATAAACAAACCATTTGGAATGGATGAAATTTTGAGCGTGATCGAAGAAATAATGAGTGTATAAGACGATTAGTAGATTTTGAAAAAAAAAATTGGTTATAATATGGAAAACAATCATAGTGATACTGAAAACAATTTAAGAGTCCCAAAAAAGGTTTATAATAATGTTTTAGAACAACAGGCTATTTTGCTTGATAATATTGAAACTCAGATTTGGTACTTGACAAATGAAATTACTTATGGTGCCGTCAACAAGTCATATGCCGCGTATATAGGATTTGAGAAGAAAGACTTAGAAGGTAAAAACATTTACGATGTCCGTGGCAAGGAGGAAGCTGAATTGTGCGTAGCCGGTAATAGTAGCGTGTTTAAAGAGAAAAAACAAATTCGTACTGAGGAATGGGTAACAAATAACAAGGGCGAAAAACGATTTTTTTCCATCATTAAAACTCCAAAAATTGACGATAATGGAGACGTAGAATACGTGGTATGTACGGCTCAAGATATTACGGAACGAAAGCAATCTGAAGAACTCATGAGAAAAAGGGCTCAAAAAAACGAAATCTTAAATCGAATCATTATGGCTGGAAAC
>JAEORV010000168.1 GCA_016840695.1 Promethearchaeota archaeon | reverse complement strand
GAGAAAGTTCACCTGCTTCACAATTCAGTGCTTGTACTAAATTTTTTGGAGTGTGAAATTCGGTCCAACCACGTTCTTCTACAAATTTTTGTACTTGTTCCTTAAAATAAAATACTGAAGTGATGTAATCGTTATTTTCGGGCATGAGAATGCATGTGCTAAAAAAGAAATTCCCTTATTGTATTATGTAATATTCACTTTGGATTTTTTATAAAATCACATATCAATCGATTGACAATATCCTTACGTTGCGCAGGAGCGAAATGTCCTGCCATGTCGATAATTTCTAGCCTTGAATTGGCAATTTTTTTATCTAATTCTTCTGACATGATATGTGGAGCAAAATTATCTAATCTCCCTCCTATGATAAGAGTAGGGCATTGAATGCTTGAAGGATCGTAATCGTGAATTTCGCTTATCATCCTAAATATTTGATCCTCAATTTTCATGGTTAGCTCTTCCTTTGTAAATACAGATTCAGTTATGTTATCTGACAATGCCGCAATGATATATGGGATGATTTTATCAAGGACATCTTCTACAGAATTAGCAACAACTTCAAGAAAATTCATCCGGATGAAGTAAGGGAGCAAGTTGTAAAAGATATTTCTTATCACGTTATCGATCATTATATAACCTGAATTTAATAGAATGAGAAATTTAACCTCGTCTGGATGTTTCATGCTAAATAATTGTCCAATCATTCCCCCGACTAAAGAATGACCAACGATGCCATATTTTTCAGTCACGCCTAAAAAATTCAAGAGATCTTCTAAATCCCTTATTATTTCATGCCTTAGATTCTTTGATAGGTTTACTTCCTTAGGATGATCGCTTCTACCATGCCCTAACGCATCAAAAGCAATTATTCGATAATCTTCCTTTAATACCTTTATTTGCGATTTAAAAAAAGCAACAGATGATGCGAACCCGTGGAGTAAGATAATTGTCCCCTCGTTCTCTTCTCTATCACCGTTGATATCCGAATAATAGAGGTTGTAACCATCTTGGTTATTGAAATAAGGCATGAATTATGAATGTTAAAATATCGTTTTATGAGTGGTGAAATTAATGGTTCAAAAAATATTTTTCTAAAACTCATAAATGGTCATGTTTAATTAATCAAGTGTTAAAATATCTTAAGTATAAGAATAGAAATTTCGTTAATCCATTAATAAAAAATAAAAAATAAAAATATTACTTAGTTATTTGAATAGTGTAAGGAACGGGAAATAACATCCTTCCAAAATTCATATTTTTCTTTAATCTCTTTTGCAGTTAATTGTGGGGTGTAAACTTTATCTACTTTTATAATCTCGCTTAAATCTTCTTGACTCTTCCAGAAACCTGTTTCTAAACCCGCCATAAATGCGGTACCCAACGCAGTAGTTTCTGGATTTCCAGTATGTTCAACTTCAATTCCTAAAATATTGCTTAAAAACTGAAGAACAAATTTATTTTGCGATACTCCCCCATCAAGTCTGATTTGTTTGAGATTAATTTTCGTGTCCTTTACAATGCCCTCTACAATGTCTTTAATTCTATAGCAGATTCCTTCCAAAACCGCCTTAACGATATGCTCCTTTTTTGTGCTCAGTGAGATACCGAAAATCGCTGCTTTACTTGTCTCGTCCCACCATGGAAAGGATAATCCACTAGTTAGGCTTGGTACAAAAAATACCGGATCTTTTGAATCTGCTACGCTTAAAGCCATGGTTTCTGTTTCTGTAGGTTCAGAATAAAATCCTAGTTCAGATCCAATGTAATCAATAATGTTCCCTGTATTATGTGATAGTCCCTCTAAGAGATAGAAAGGTTTTATATTTCCCTCCTCGTCGTTCACTCCCCATGCAACTAATGGATATAGCTTTCTTTTTGAAGCAGTTGGTTTTTCACCAGTAAAAATATCGACAAAAGTTCCCGTACCGTTAGTACATTTAACATCTCCAACTTTAGGTGCGCCAGCAAATAGCGCAAATAAAGATGCTTGTTGGTCGGCCATGATAGAATTAATTAGAATTTTTCCTCCTCCAAAAAGCGTTGTACTCCCAAAATTTCCTCTTGATGCTAATATCTTGGGTAAAATATGCGTGGGTATTTTAAATGTCTTGTATATTATCGAGTTCCAAACGAGTTTGAACGGATCTAGA
The DNA here is from genome assembly GCA_016840695.1 of Promethearchaeota archaeon. Taxonomy (GTDB): domain Archaea; phylum Asgardarchaeota; class Lokiarchaeia; order Sigyniarchaeales; family SOKP01; genus FT1-020. The sequence continues at coordinate 3,003 of JAEORV010000168.1, read as the reverse complement.
AGTCCAGTGGATGATGCATTGGTGCAGTCTGTTGCGTGAACCTTACCTTCTGTTAAATTCCATAATATCCAAGTGTCAATCGTGCCCCATGCTGTGTCTTTCTGTTCTATAACTTTTTTAATCTCTGGATTCGTTGCTAATAGATATCCAGTTCGTGCTGAAGCGTAATCAGAATTAAACCTTAATTGGCTCGCCGTGATAAAAAATGGATTTTTTGAAACTTTTGTGAGAACTTTCATTAACCCTCGAATCGCCTTAAAATTAAATTTATTTGATGCTTTTTCAGCAAACTCAGCACATCTTGTATCTTGCCAAGTGATTATGTTTGTATAAGGTTCTCCTGTACTTTTATTCCATAAAAGAAATGACGCTCTCTGAGTGGAAATTGCTAAAGAATCAATATCATCGGCTTTTAAACTTTTTGTAGATATGATTTCTTCTAATACTTGACGACTCATTTCCCAAATTTCTTTTGGATCCTGCTCTACTTGTCCTGGTTCATCTAAAATATACTTGGGTCTTCTTTTTGTTTGCTCTACGATTTCTCCTTTCTTATCAAACAGGAACCCTTTAATATTGGTCGTTCCTATGTCTAAAACTAAAATATAACTTCCCATTGTAATCACTTTTTATTTAATTTTATATTTTATAAAACTTTGTCCTAATATTGAAATGGAAGAAAATTACTTCATGTATTTAAAATAAGACATAAAATAGCTAAATCTTATTGTTTTTACTTTTAATAAAAAATTAGGTAGATTTAACGGTTATTACTACTGTATCTCTTGCTCTATTTCCATTCGTTGCATATGCCGTACAAGTATATTTGTATGTACCTACAGACAGTCCGTCGATGTATTCGACTATATTACCACCACTCCATGTATTATTAGCAATAAGCGCTCCATTCCTCAATATGATATAATAATTAGGACTTGTATTCCATTGATTAGGATTCCACGTGATGTTATGGCTTGTAGTTCCAACTATATATGCATAATCAACAGGTTCATTGATGGTTGGTGTTCCCATGACGTCGGTGTTAGTATTATCTGAAACGGTGTTATTACTCCATATAGTATTGTTATTAGAACTAGAAAAAAAGTAAATTCCAAAGGTATTGTAAGAAATATTATTGCAAATAAAGTCGTTATTATCTGCATAATCACCATAAATTCCTACTACACCATTTTCCGTTATATTATTCCCAATTATCGTGTTATCGTTCGAATCATAGAAATAAAGTCCACTATAATCGTTGTGAGATATAGTATTATTTATTACATCATTTCCATGTGAAGTCCAAAAGAAAATTCCATCTTCTCCTGCGGCATGAGAAATATCATTATTTAATATCGTGTTGTTATCTGAATCTTGGATATACATCCCCCAGCGATCGTTATATAATATATTATTATCTGAAATAATGTTTCTGTCACTATATCGCATATAAATCCCACAATTATTCGACCCATTATCATTTAATAATAAGTTATTACTAGATATGATATTATCGCTAGCCCCAGATATATAAATTCCATAATCACTATGAGTAATTGTGTTATTCAAGATCTCATGCTGAATTGTACCAATTAAATGAACTCCGTTTCTATTATAGTCCATGGTATTATTAAAGACATCACTATTGTCGCCGTGGAACATGTATACGCCTCTAAGATTGTATTTAAAATAGTTATCGGAAATATTATTATAGAACGCATAATAAAGGTCAATGCCTCTATTGTTGTGGATAAAAACATTATGATCAACTGAATTATCACTTGAGTGGTCCAGGTAAATCCCCCCTACATTATAATTTATCCCATCCCAAGGCACACCATTGTTAGTTAAATAATTATTTGTGATGTTGTTTCTGTCTGAGCGCAATACTAAAATTCCGTGATAATAATTGTCCCTGGCATTGCAATTGCTAAGAGTGTTGTCATCAGAACCAGAAAGTACTATTCCATCTGAGATATCCGAGATATTCCAATTTGAAATCACGGAATTTTGGCAATTAGATATTATTACTTGACCTGCATTTTCAACTCCATTAATCGTTGCTCCATTTAGACTATCATAATAATAAATTGGTTTCCCATTAACTAAATTGGAAGTATCTATGTCATTATTAAATGATTCATCGACCATCAAGCCATCGTTAATCATTATGTTGTTTCTTAATGTGGTGATATAAGAGTCATCATACAAGAAAATACCATATTCACCATTTTTGCCTGCTATATTATCGTTGATTTCGCAGTTATTTGAAGTTCTCACGCGAATACCGTGATCTCGACTATAGGAAGCATTATTATTTTCAATGACAGTGCCGTCCGACATCCAGATCTCCATTCCTCTATCGTTAAAAGTCACGTTATTATGAGTAATCTTGTTTGAGTCCGAAGAGCGTAAGAAAATTCCACAATCAGAGACACCATCATGAAAAGAAATATTGTTTCCTGTAATGAAATTGTCGTTTGAATTCTCTAAATATATTCCATAATGATTGTTATAGTTTAAGTTACTAAAAGAAATTTCATTATCATGAGAATTATCACTAAGAGATATGCCATAATAATTATCATACGACAAACAGTTGGTAATTTTAACATTAGTGCAATTATGAAGTTCGATTCCAGAGTCATAGGTCGAAGTATAGCTAAAATCGCCTGAATTATTGACGTGACAGTTTTTTATTATCAAATATCGGTCTGTATTAAGAATTTCGATACCGCTTCCAGTATCATTGGCATCAATGATGAAATTTTTAATCACATGCGCTGTAGCCCACGAAAGTCCATCTGAACCATTGCAAAAATCATCCAATTCAGAATTTCCATTGATATAGATAGGAGAATGCTCAAACATCACTTCGGGCGGTACTGAAGTATTCAACAAATTTCCTATTAAAATTACAAAAAATGTGCCTGTAATTAGTGAAGCACTTGTAAATAGTATGATTACTATGGATTTTTTACGCATTAGTATTACTATCCCGTG
>JAEORV010000167.1 GCA_016840695.1 Promethearchaeota archaeon | reverse complement strand
AAAAGACTTTTAAATCGTCAGCTTCTATAAGTTTTAAATTATATGCCATCATATTCACCTTGTTTTCCTATTTTAAGTTTTGTTTATTTTATGTATTATTATGTATACTATCCAAATTATTTTTTTTTAAAAAATACGCCTGTCTATATACCTTATATTCTTCAGGTGTTAAAAGGTCCTTAAATTTTTCGACATAGCCTTGCGTTATTTCAAACGCTTTTTCTATAAGGGGGCAAGGATAACTTCTACATTGTCCGCAATTATCGATATTGTTTTCCATGCAGCATTCTTTCACGCCATACTCACAAGATTCAATGTCTTCGCATCCAGTACATTTAAACAACTCAGGATCGTTTTTTTCCAGATTCCATCCGACCTTTTTGCTTAAATTCATTGCTTCAATTAGTTTTTCCTGGTTACCGGTTATAGTTGCAATGTATCTCGGACAAGCGCTGCAATTATCCCCACAATATGCTATATTCATTGACCATGCCTTCTCATTTTTTCATTCGTTTTCTCATGTAATCCCATACTCCCGCCTCAGGAGGTTGTCCGAATATTGTTCCCATTGTTACAGTTGGAGTTAAATGGGGAATGCCAAAAGGAACCATTGTCAATTTCTGTCCCGCAAGAAATAAATTTTCCAGCACCATCTCTAACTTGGATTCTGGGATTGAGAAAATCATTTCGTGGTCTTGAACTGCAGCCATCACCCGGTCTCCCATTCCAGGCGAAACAACTTGACACTCGTTGGTCTTGTAAGTTCGGAGGATTGCTTCCTTGCATGACGACTCCATCCCGTTAAAATGGCTCGTAATGCAATCTCCATTATAGGTTGCTGCCAAAATCAAGTGAGAAAGATTCACGGGTGAGGTGTATATCATCACCAAATCTGGTTTGACAATGGTCATGTTCAAAGGAGAGACGACAAATCCGTCTATTTCGCCATACTTTAGCGTTGCCTCGTTTTCTCTGGACTTCTTTTCCGCCGCTGCGTCTTTCTTGTATCGTGCCTTTCGCTCCCAAGCTTTAAAGACATCGTCGGGATCTTCGGTTTGTTCCAGTCCAAAATAATGGACTGAAGCAGGTTTACAGGCGATATCGCTCCCACTAAAATAAAAAGAGAAACCAGAACGTCGAACCCACGTATATCCCATGCAGGCAGGAATCTCTCTGCCAAAAACATCTTGAGGTCGAAGAGCATTTGAGGGAACCTCTTCTCCCGGAAGAATCATTTTAACGGCCACGGGAAACGTTCGGAGTTTTAGTTTATCGATGAGTTCTTGACCTATTTTTTTATATTTTTCCAAATCTTCCATAAATTATCAAACTCATTTATTTTGTAATATATAAGTCGTATACATTATAAAAGTAAAAGTGTGTTATATATCTTTATATTGGTGTAAAGTTATATAATATTCAGTATAGATATTAGTTGCCTTTTTTTTTATAAGATCGGGATCCTGCTTTCATAAAACGATTCAAGTGACGCATTGATGCTACTATTTTTCCAGTTTCTTTTTCTTCTAATGTAGAATCAAGCCAAAAATACTCTGTTTTACTGGACGCTCCAATACAAATGTATTTCCCTTTAGCAATATAAGGAACACCAACGAGTGCGGGTCCGTTTATATTCCTTATTTCGGTCGCACCATAGAACGGAACAGCTTTGAATTCACCATAAGTTGTTCGATCATAACCAAGCGCCATGCTCTCAAACATTGCTGTAGGATATAAGATCGCATTTCCCCAGGGAGATTTATCATTTCCCATGTAATATTCCAATTGGTCCGTTATTCTTTTTAGTCCAATATTAGCTGTTTGTTGTGTAACCAAAATTTCTTTAGAAGGAAGCTCATCCCCGACTTTAAGTCTCGCTAAAATACGCAAATCCTCGGGCTTACTATTTTTTAGCTCTATAGCTTGTAAGTATGATGGTTCTTTTGGTGAATCTATTGATACTGTCCCTTTCATTGCTTGTTGCCCATTTTTCAATTCAGCCCACGCTTTAACTTGCACGTCTTTCGTTGCAATGGGTAGCATCTCTTCATTTATATCAGGGGGTAATTCAATGATAGCTCTTACTTCTTCTTTATCGGTTGTTGCAAAAGTGTAATACATGGAAACAGCCCCCTGCTCAAACCAACGATCACCAAATAATTTCTGCGCCAGAGGTGCGAACATGCTTAAATGTATAGTTCCTTGTATCGTTCCACCACGCATGCCAACATTTTTGGCAGCTTTGTCGTTGTGGATTGAGTTAGTAGCGCCTTTAATAAGATTTTTTGGTGCTCGCCAACCTCCAATAATTTTTCCCTCTTTAATCTCAATATCATCTGCCATGTACTATTTACCTATCTTTTTTGCTTTTTAAAAATTTAAATTAACAAACCAATTAATATTTTTTTTAAAAGCTATAAATCGATGAGCTCCTGACCAAATTTTTTGTAATTTTCCAAATCTTCCATTGTTGACCAACTCATTCTATTATCTTATCACTGTTGTAAATATAAAAAAATTAATTAAATTTACTTTATTTTCATAATAATTATCATAATTAGATTATAGAATGGTAGAAGATAAAAAATGAGAAAAGACTATAGAAAAATGGGAATTATTAACGCTGGTTCAGATATTGTTTTTAAAAATCCTCTAAAGGACGTTCATACAGCAGATATCCCGATCGCTGGTTGTGCCTGGATTGACACGACAGACGGGGTGGTTTTAATTGACACGTTGCTCTTTCAAAATGCAGCAGAAAGGGTAATGGAACGAATAGAAGGAAGGATCAAGTACATAATCTACACACACGGACATTACGACCACGTGAGCGGAGCTCAAGCATTCATGAAAGACAATCCGGAAGTGATTGCCAGTAAATACTTGCCCAATCGACTCGACAGGTACTTAATGCTAGCCCCATACCGCTCTATCATAACCGCCATGCAATTTAACGTCCCAAAAACTGATAGATCCGTACAAGAAGTAGTGTACCCCACCAAGACGTTCCTGGGAGACATGACGTTCACGCTAGGGGATAAAACGTTCGAGCTCCACACGGCGCGCGCCGAAACCGACGACGCGTGTTGGATTCACGTCCCAGAGCTCAACGCCGTTTTTATTGGAGACTTGATCATCAAAGATAACTTTCCTAACATTGGAAATCCGTGGAAACCAACTCGATTTGCATTGGATTGGGCTAAAGAACTCGAACGTGTGAGGGCGCTTGATCCAGAATACGTGTTCTGTAACGGGGCAGGTTACCTCTTTCAAGGGAAACACGCCAGGGGAGCGTTAAACGCAAACATCGAAGTCATACGCTCGATGCACGATCAAGTAGTAGAATACATCAATCAAGACATGCACATCACGGAAATGATCCACGAGGTTAAAATGCCCGAACATCTCATGAACAGTCCGTACTTGAATCCTTATTATTCGAGACCAGAATTTTTCACGTTTAACGTGTACAGGTGGTATCACGGATACTTCGACCACAATCCCGCCCATTTACTCCCCAGACCAGAAAAAGAGGTCATGAAAGAGATTTACGATTTAATTGGAAGCCCCGATAAAATCATCGATCGCGCCAACGAATTATTTGGCCAAAACCAAACGCAACTTGCGTTGGAAGTATTGGATGTCTTGATTCAGGTTGAGCCAGAAAACATTGAGGCGTTAAAATTGCGCATACAATTGACAGAGGAATTAGCCAAGGGTGATAAGTGCTTGATGAGTCGAAACGCGTATATTTATAGCACAGGACGAGATAAGCGGTTTATTAGAAAAATAAAAAGAAAAAAGAAATAAATATAAGGTGAAATAAAAAAAAATGATATCTGTAGAGTTAGGAAAGACAGGCGAAAAAATCCCTATACTAGGACAAGGTACTTGGGGAATTAAAAAATCGCACAATAAAGAAGAGATAATCCAGATTAAAGCAACACTAGAACGAGGAATCGAAATAGGCATGACTCACATTGACACTGCTGAGGCTTATGGTGGGGGGAGATCAGAAGAAATTGTAGGTGAGGTCATTGCTGCAAATAGACGGGACGATCTATTCATCACGAGTAAGTTATTTCCCAAACATGTTGGCGTTGATTCCATGAAGAAAGCCTGCTATAAAAGCTTAGAAAGGCTTGGAATTGATTGTCTAGACCTCTACTTGGTACATTGGCCGTCATTTGTTGTTCCAAAAATTGAAAAACACATGAGAGTCATGGAAGAACTGCTTAAAGAAGGAAAAACTCGATATATTGGTGTTAGTAATTATTCAGTTAAACAATTTAAGGAAGCTCAGGGCTATTTAAAAAACGCAGAGTTAGTGACCAACCAACTCGGATGTAATATAAAGAGGCAAAAGCACATCAACGAGTCACTTCCATATTACCAGAAGGAAGGCGTTACGTTTACCGCATATAGCCCCTTGGGTCATAGAGGATTTACTAATCTAAAAGGTGACCTCAGGGAAAAGCTCGAAAAAATAGCAAACGCAAATAGCGCAACAATACAACAAATAGCCATCGCCTGGCTCATCAATCACGATAATGTCATAACAATTCCTAAAACATTTAATTTAGACCACCTGCATTCAAATTCCGAAGCCGCAGATATTAAACTAAGCGAGGAAGAAATGAAACTTCTTCAATCTATATAATTTATTATTGCAATTAGAAAAAAAAAGTAATAAAAAAGATTATTTATCGTAAATCTTTTGGTGGTAAGTATAATTTGCGCAAATCTGTCTTTACTATATCTATGGCATCGTTTGGGCACGTTATAGTGCAGACTCCGCACCCACAGCATATGTTTTCGTCAATGGTAGATTTGTCGTCCACGATCGTGATAGCATTGTAATTACACCTATCAACACACGCTCCGCAACCAACGCAGGCGTCTTCGTTAACAACCGCTTTATGAGCCGTTAGGTCTACTAGAGGGAAACCGCCTTTATTATAGATGCCAATATTCCCGCAACAGCAGTCACAGCAATTACATATGGCCGCAATTTCCCTGTTAATGTCAGACGCGCTATGGACGACTTTATGAACCAATCCATCCTCCTCTGCTTTTTTCATCACTTTTAACGTTTCTTCTTTTGAAATTGATTCGTTGAAACCGTGATCGATGAGGAAGGTTGCCATCCTTCCAAACG
>JAEORV010000166.1 GCA_016840695.1 Promethearchaeota archaeon | reverse complement strand
TAATTTTCTCCTTTGATTTACCATTGGTTTTCTTGCTTGTTAATTCAACCGATTCGATAATGATTTTATCCTTAAATGCAGAGGTTAATTTCTTTTTTATTTCTTGAGTTTTATAATTAGGGGCAAAAAATTCTAAGACTAAATGCCCGGATTGTAAAACTTTAAATTGATGCTCTGCCCAATTATATTCTTCAATATTTTGAATAGCTTCATTTAGAGCAGCAAATTTTGTTATATTATTATCTCGAATTCTTTTTAGCTCTTTTTCATTTTTATATAAATCTCTCTCGATAATTTCAATTTCCTTTACAATCCTAGTGAAGTTAATACCTTCAGGAGTCAAGTATTTCTTATAAATAGGTACTTCTTCAGCATAAATGATGTTTATCCTATCTCTAAGAGATTCCTCTAGATCTCTAGGATAGAACACATAAAACACGAGCCTCTCATCTGATATATCCGCTGTGTCATGTACGTTTGGAAACTCAGCAAAATTAAATAATACAGATAAATTTTCTTGATTTTTCTTAAATGTGGTGTATACTTTAAAGTTTAATACAGAAAAATGTGAAAGGCTTTCTCGCTTTAAATTAAACCTCTCTAAAAACATATATACTTGCTTTATAGTCGTTATTCTTTCCAGTTCTATTTTTGCTCGTGCGATATACCTTTCTAATTCGCTATAACGATTGGTGTAGAAGTCTATTTCTTCTTGAATGAGGTTTGCCAATTCATTAAGATCTTTAACAATGAATTCAACCCTCTCTTCTTTTTTTACATATAAATCTTGAAAACTAAATTCTGTAATTCTTAGTCTTTTGAAAAATTCGTCCAAACTTTGCCGAAGTTTTTTCGCTTTTTCTGAGAAATCATCTTTCTCTTTTGACATTTCTTTGATAGGTGATTTACTTTTCGACTTAATATGGACCATGTTTAAGTCGGAAAGATAATTCAAGAGACTATCTTTATATCCGCTACTAATCTTACATGTAAATAAAATCAATTGATCTTTTTGTTTCATTTAATCCATTCCCTAAATTACTATTTGTTTTTTATTGATTAGATTTTTGGTTTTTTTTAGTCGGACATATCCTTCTCTTTCTGTTTCTTCTAAAATTTTTCCAATAGTTATAATATCTGATCCTAATTCTGGTATAATCACATTTTCCAAACCATTTATCCTACGATTGATCTTTTTAAAATTTAACGCTATTTTTAACATAGCATCTTCACTCTCAGCCAACTCAACGATGCTTGTGAAAAAGGATTTTAATAGAATAATTACATCGTCTAAATAATGACTTGTTTTTTCAAATGAGTAAGCAGGAAGTTGTTCTTCTTGCAATAATTCATATCTTAGTACGGAAATAAGCGTACCGCTTTCTTTTTGTTGAAAAATACTAATATAAGGTTTATATTGGATCATGCTGATCTTGCTTATTAAATCTACATAATTTTTTCCCATTTCTTTATAGGTTTGATTTAATTTAATCATGATCTCCCTGAATAATTCAAAAAAGGGTTTCCGATGTGATCGATAGGTAGAGAAGTATTTTTTAATCTGGAATAACAAGAGTTCTCTTTTATATTCCAAGAAGTTTTTTCCTCTATTTGCAAAATTCAGTTTCTTTTTTAAACTAAGGAGATTGCTTTTAGTTGGTTTTACTTCTCTGAAACTAATAGTTTTACACCCTTTCTATATAATATTTGTCTAGATATTTTTGATGAATTCTGAATAATTGAGTTTTTGGTAAGTTGGATAAACAATGCCACGCGATATCTAGAGATTGATTAAAATTTCGATTTTCAGTGGTTCCTTGATTGAGAAATTTCTCTTCAAAATCAATACCAAATTGTAAAATAGCTTTCTGTTCCATGTTTAATCCATCTTCACCTATGATTGAGATAAGATCTCTTACTTCCAAGGCATCTGAGTAAGACGCTAAGAGTTGAGAGCTTACATCCGCGTGATCCTCTCTTGTTGTGTCTTTACCAATAGCATCTTTCATGAGGCGTGAGATAGATGCTAAAACTTCAAAAGGAGGATAAATTCCTTTTTTGTATAGGTTTCTATCAAGAACCAACTGTCCTTCAGTGATATATCCAGTTGTATCGGGAATGGGATGTGAGATATCATCGTTTGGCATTGTAAGAATTGGTATTTGCGTGATGCTCCCTTTTTTACCCTTTATTTTCCCAGTTCTTTCAAATAAAGAAGCAAAATCAGAATATAAGTATCCGGGATACCCTTTTCTGCTAGGGATCTCTTCTTTTGCTGAGCTTAATTCCCTTAATGCTTCGGAATAATTCGTCATGTCGATTAAAATCACGAGCACGTGCATGTCTTTTTCGAACGCAAAATATTCTGCGGTGGTTAACGCAACTCGAGGAATTATTAGCCTTTCCATAATGTTGTCATCTGCAAAATTAATAAACGAGATTATGTTTTGGATGCTTCCACTCTCTTTAAATCGATTTAAAAAATATATCAATTCATCTTGAATTATTCCTATTCCACAGAAAATGATTAAAAATGGCTCTTCTGTCAAGACTTTTGCTTGAGTTGCTATTTGAGCCGCTAATCTATTGTGTGATATTCCTTGACCGCTAAAAATTGGCAATTTTTGACCCCGTATTAGAGTAAACAGACCATCGATGACCGATATACCCGTTTGAATCACATCCGAAGGATATTCTCGAGCGAAAGGATTAATTGGCGAGCCGTAAATGTCTCGTTGTATGTTAGTTACCACATCAGTTTCCAAAACTTGTCTGGTGTACACATTAAGAGGTTTTCCAAACGAGTTAAATGTTTTACCAAACATATCTGTTGAGATATTAACTTTAAATGATTCTTCTGTAAATACGATCTTGGAATTTTCAGACGAGATCCCTGTCGTGTCTTCAAAGACCTCTATCACAATCATATCTTCAGTAATTTTTATAACTTGTCCCGTGCGAATTTGGTTGTTGTTAGTCTGAATTTCGACTACCTCGCCATATTGTACATCGTGCTTATTTTTTAAAAAAATTAAGGGACCAATGATTTTTTCTATCTTTTTATATAAGACGCTGATGCTGATCACCATAAAGGTATTTTATTGAATCGATTTCTTTTAATAATTCATATTTAATTTTCATAATATCGTTGAATTTTTCGTTAGGAATGGTATGACTTATTCGTAGGATATTGTTTATAATAGTTAGATTTTTAATATCATCAATAATAAATCCTTTCTTTATTAATTGCTTGCTTTCTTTATACAACAATAGGATAATTTTAATTTGATTGAGTAATTTTCCATAATCCGTGTAATTATCAATATCATCAAAAGCATTCTGGATGAGAAAACTATTTTTTATCAATTTCGCAATAAAAAGCACAAGTTGTTGGTCTTCTGGAAGATTCTCTTCACCGATTAACTGCGTGATGTTTGATAATTCATTTTCAATAGACAAGATCCTATTTACTTGATTTCGGCATTCAAACCAATCTGTATTAATCATTTCGTCCCATTTAATATCTCGAGCATTCCACCATTCTGTAATATTTTCTGGATAGTTTGAATACGAGTTTAACCAATTAATTGCAGGATAATGCTTTGAATATGCTAATCTCGCATCAAGTGCCCAAAAAGCTTGGACAAATCGTTTGGTTGTAGCTGTTACGGGTTCGCTGAAATCGCCGGAAGGGGGCGAAACTGAGCCAATTATAGTGAGCGATCCAGTTCTGTTGGTATCACTACCTAATGTTGAAACAACTCCTGCGCGTTCGTAAAAGTTTGATAGCTTTGATGGAAGATACGCAGGATATCCCTCTTCTGCGGGCATTTCTTCCAACAATCCCGAGATTTCTCTTAACGACTCTGCCCATCTAGACGTGCTATCTGCTAAAACAGCTACATTATATCCCATATCCCTGTAGTATTCTCCTATCGTGACCCCTGAAAAAATACTCGCTTCTCGTGCAGATACAGGCATATTTGAGGTATTTGCGATAAGTACGATTCTCTCTAGTAATGGGCGACCGCTTTTCGGATCAATAATTTTTGAAAATTGATGCAATACATCAGCAATTTCATTACCTCGTTCTCCAACTCCGCAGAAAATGATGACGTCTGCATCGCTCCACTTTGCTAAGGATTGCTGAATAACAGTTTTTCCCGTACCAAAACCGCCCGGAACCGCTACCGTCCCTCCTTTTGCTAATGGAAAGAGTAGATCAATCACGCGCATACCTGTAATCAATGGTTCATTTGGAGGAATTCTTTTCTTATATGGCCTATTTTTGTAGATAGGCCACTTCTGGATCATGTTGAAAGATTTTTCTTCACCGTTATGTTCCAATTTGTATATTTCTTCTTCTATTGAATAATCTCCTTTCTTTACTACATAAGTTAATCTTCCAAAAAACCCCGGAGGAACCATTATATGATGTTTTATTAACGGGCTTTCTTGAACAGTGCCAATTATGTCTCCAGCTTCAAGATTTTCGTTGATTTTCTTTTCCGGAGTAAAATGCCACTTTTTCGTTCTTGAGATCGAGGGCATTTCAATACCTATTTCGAGAAAACCATGACCGTCTGAAGAGTTAAAAATTATGTCTAAAGGTCTTTGAATTCCATCAAAAATATTTGACAATAATCCAGGGGCTAACTCCATAGAAAGAGACTCTTTTAGGTTTATAACTTTATCACTGAGTTTTATTCCATTTGTGCTTTCAAAACATTGAGCGATTACATGATCAGAGTAGATCTGTATTACTTCACCAATGATGTTGTGCTCAACGATTTGAACTTGATCATGAAGTCGAATCTGATTTTCCAATCCCTTAATTTCTATTAAAGAGCCACTTACAGAAGATATATACCCATAAGTCGCGCTCGCTTTCGAATCATTCATATTTTTTCAAGTAATCCTCTATTAGATGTATTCCCATTTTTTTTTCTTCAATAAATTCTTCAAATTCTCTTTTGATCTTGTTAATTTTTATATCAGAAATTATTTTAGAAAGCTCAATTTCAAATATAGGCGTGTTTTTATCGATTATATCATCAAATATCATATTATAAGAGATGCCTCCTTCCACTTCAGCACTAAAACCCCCTATAAAATCGTAATTATTTTCTTTAATTCTAATTGGATTTTTAAAATGCTTTTGAATTTT
>JAEORV010000165.1 GCA_016840695.1 Promethearchaeota archaeon | reverse complement strand
GTAACTAAATGCCTTTCTAGAGTAAGATAATTTACGTCTTCTATAAATTCTTTATAATTCTTATATATGGCTAGTAAGCCTTGTATATTTGATATGAGGTGAATTTCAACCTCATATTGTGGTATGTCATACATAAGCCGCCTCCTAAGTTAAGTAACTCAGAAGGTATCATATATACCAAAGTGCATAGATATACTCCTTATTATTATAAATTTTCCGATATTTCATCAATGGCGTTTACGTAAGCCTGGACTAATTTATCTATGTCACATGCAGCTATTACGTAATCAGAGTCATTATCAATGAAAAAAGGCTCTGCTATTACGCACGGCGCCTTTGTATATTTAAGTAAGTATCCACCTCTATCTTCCGCTGTTTTAGGCTTAATGCCTCTATTTTTTAAATCCAAAGCTTTTAATAAATGCTTTTGTAAAATAGAAGCCATTATTTTACCATTTTTAGATTTATAATAATACAAAACTTCTGTACCAGAAACCTGCGTATCATAAGCGTTACAATGCAAACTTATAATAAAATCAGGATGTAACGTATTTAATTCCATTGGTAAATTTTTATAAGTAGTTCTATAAACCCTTATTACGGAAGTATTTTTAGATCCTTGTTGTATTTTTTTAGATAAGTAATCATTAAATTCAAATTCGGTTATACCGTAAGATTCATTTTTTGCGCCGGGAAACTCCTGTTTATGGCCTATTACTACGGCAGCTAACTTTCTCATATTACCTTCTTCCTATTAACGTCCATCTATCTTTATATAATATGAAATCATCCTCAACGTCGTCTGGCTCGCAAGATTGCCAATTTACGTCATTAAATTTATATTTACAAGCTACATAATAAATCCAAGCCGCATAACTTGAATACACTTGAATATATTTACAATCAGCTCTTTTAGTAAACCAATTTGTGTTAAAAATATGATCAAGAGCTTGTAAAACTATACGCCAAACTCCATATGGATATCCTAATAATTTCGGGGCTATTTTTTTCATAGCCTCCCTATTAGCTTTGGTTAGATTATTCATACGCATAACAAGAAATTCACGTTCTTTGTCCAAAACTTTTTGTATATTTGTTTCTCTTAAAGTCCAGTGGGCTTCCCATGCGGTTGTACTATCTTTTACAACTAAAACGTGTCCCCAATGCACTGGATCTTTCTGAAATAATCTCATAAATTTTACTATTAAAGAATTTTTACAGGTAAGTATTATATCACCAGTTCTTAGTTCCATTTTTTATTCTCCCAAAGGTTTATAATGCTTCCTATAAAAACAAAGGGATCGATCCCTAAAATACTGGTGCGCACAGAGGGATTCGAACCCCCAAAAAAGCGGGGTTAGAGCCCGCCGCCTTCAACCATTCGGCCATGTGCGCTATTAGGACCGTATTCCCTTTTGATTAATTTTATCTTATCTTCATTTGGCCATCGCCATTTGGGCTGCCAATGATATGGATAAGAAGATTCTATTTGTTCTCTCGTTTTTCCCCTCAATTCAGAATAAGCTATGTGTCTATGCCTATACTCCCTTCTTAAATCATTTAAATACACTATGTTGTCACAAAATTTACAGTAGCCTTCGTAATCAATCCCAGAAAAATTATATCCTTTTCTTTGATATTTTTTATGTAAATATTTTAATTCTCTAATCTTTTTACCATTATTTTTTAACCATTGTTTTAGAGTGCTCATTGTTTTCTCCATAACTGTAAGCTCCTTTCTATATTTTACCTACACGGTTCTGTGTTGAGTTACAATTATGGAGGTCGCAATTTAGCAACCTATCCCATGTCAAGTCTTTTGTCCTATAACATTTTTATTCCTCCTTACTATTATTATAGGATACATTTTCATTTTTGCTAGATTTATTTTTCATTTCTTCCATTTCATCAAACTTTTTCTTATATTGATTTATTGCTCTGTGCTCACCTTGAATTAATCCTATGTGGAATGATCTAAATTTAGTCAAATCAGACATTTTACTTGCTTCCCACATATGAGGTTCGAAACCGGCGTCTCGATAAAAATCCAAATCTCCGTTTATTTCCGCTATATAAATGGCTTGTAACAAAAATACGTGAATCATTCTGTCTGCCGCAAGAGTAATGTAATGGTCTTTATCGCCATTTTTATACATTTCTATAGACAATACGGAGGTATAATGAAATATTTTTTTATATATGTTTTGATACGTATGAGTAGCATAAGTACTTTCAGACCACGTTGATGGATATCTATATTTAACGTTATTCGCATCAAGATATTTACTTATTTTATCTACATATTTATAAGAACACCGGATTAAAGTATAATCACCTTCCCAAATATAATGCCAATTTGGATCATTTTTCAAATACAGATCATATATTTTTACTATATGTTCAAAAGCTTCCTTCATATCCTCGTTAAAATCTTCCAACCAGAATTCAATTATATCTGAATCACCCCACAAAAGCCTGCGGACGTCAGAATAACCCCCAGCTATTGTAATTCCGGCAATTTTATGCGTGCTAGAAATTTTTCTATTTATAATTTTTGGCAAAACTTTATGACATAATCTTAATAATTTATTTTTTTTAATTCCCATATTTTTTAATCCACCATTCTTTTTGTAATTTTGAAGCAATTCTTCGTTGTTTATTATTCATGTTTTTATATAAAATGGTTTCCGTACCGCCACATATGGGACAAGCGTTTGGGGACCAGCTTCCGCCCCCTGTAAAGAAACCATCTCTCAAAAAACATTTTTTACAAAACATTTCGTCGTCATTGAATTTCATATCAATAATCCAAAAAGAAAATTTTAATCATATCGGCGGCTTCTTCTACAGTCCCTACTTTGGCCGAACAGCATTCATCAATCCATGGGTGAGACGTGTAAATATTATCCACTCCCTCAGTGATCGCGATGACGGGTACGTAAAACACGTCCCTTGCCCAAGTTAATTCCTGAATGGTCCCAACCAGGGGTTTCTCAGGACTTGACAATGCCAGGTTAACCACAATGGCGCTGCACATCTTCACTAGCTGATAATCTTTGGCTCGTAAGATCTTTTGTGATCGTTTCTTAGCTTCTTTTGCAAACGCCAAACCATCCGCTGTGGCATTCCGCATGGCTTGGTTGAACTTATTAGCACACGGATTAACCACAATCACCTTTGGTTCATCTTCCATAGCTGATTCAAACTTTTCCCGCCATTCATAAGTCCTTGGATCGTTACTGATATTACCAGCAAGATACACAAAATGCCTTTTCTTCTTTTTCTCCATTTTAAATCTCCTTTTCATTTGTATCTTCTTTTTTGCCAAAATAGCAATCTTTACATAATAAAACCCACCCAACGTAAAATCTTATATTGTTTTGAGTACTTTTTAAATTACATCCGTAAGCGGTCTTGGCTTTATATACGCCATCTTTTACTCTTTTTATACTTTTACAACTTTCACATTGGAAATGCGTCGCATCAGAATCTAGTTCTATTTTTCCACCCATGATTATTTCCCTTTAGATAATTTTTTTATATATGGGGTAGGGTCTATCTTTTCTATTTGTATGACATATTTATTAGCTAGTTTCATTTCGGCGTTTACGCCAACGGAATCTTCCCACCCCGGCAAAGTAATAATCAACAATTTTTCACATTTATGCATAAACACTCTATTTAATTCTTCCCAGGAATGGTAATCCCCAGGTAAATCATGTTTTCTTGCTATATGATGCCAAGAACTAATTGGAGCAAACACGATATAGCCTTGTACAAATAGGTCGGCCGCTATTATGTCAGAAACGTCCGCTCTAAAATCTTCTATACTTGGATCTTTATGTGTATATGGTAATCCTAAATAAATAATTCCTTTCATAATTCCTCCTTTTTTAGCGTACTACCCATTTCCGGGCCGTATACGTCGCCATTTTCATCTTTTTTAACATCTTCATACGGGTCTAGCATTCTTCTTTCTATCTCAGTAGCGCATTGACGAAGTTCTCCGCAATAATTTTTGTAATTATTGTAACTTGGAAATACGTATCTTTTGCAAAACGCAAACAAAACGTAATTTAAATCTCCATCGGCCTTTATATCCAATTTACTCATTAATTCAACTATGAGATCTAAAGTAGGCCTTTTTTCTTGTTTTACATAAGGCATAATTCCCTCCTAACACCATTTAGAAATATTTTTAGATAATTCAAACGTATTGTATATTATTTCATTTACGAAATCTTCAAAAGATTGATACTCTTCTCTACCTTCTTTATACACCACTAGTAGTTGTTTTAGCCTCTTCTTGTCCTGGTCCGACATCGTTATTTGTATTTTCGGCAATTTGCTTAATCTCCTTTATACGCCAGAATCTTACTGAAATAACCTGCTTGTTAACGCTGTTCAATACCATTACGTGATCAAGCTTGTGTTTTTTTTCAAAATCAAACAACTTTTTTACAAAATCTTTGTCTGAAATCGGCCTACCCTTGAACCATTCTTTTATAAAAAATTTCATGGGTATTTCACATACCCCTTCTTTTTTTAAAATTCCGTTTATGTAATCAGATAATTCACTCACTTATATCTCCTATCGTGGTCGTTATATATATTATAGAATAATTTTATTATTTTGCTAGATAAAAAAGGGAGCGTTTTAGCTCCATTAGTTTTATTTCGTTCCGCCAAATATTGGACGTTCCAATAATTCCGCAGATCCACTTATTTGTGGAGTCTGCGCGTATTTACGTAATTTAATTAATTTTAAAGCCTCCCTATGCGCTTGTCTAAAAGTACAATTGGGATTATCTTTTACAGCTTTGGTCAAAGCCCAAGTAAAGGCTCCTTGATATTGACCGCCTATATGGGCATCGGCAGAAGTTTGATCGTCTTTACATCCTGAAAGCAACACGTGTCGTTGAAACTTATTTCGATCGCCTTGTTTTTTGCCGATCTTACTTTTAGGTAATTGTTTGCCAAACGATCGATGTCTAATATCAATAGGCGGAGCTAAAAATTTTACTCTATTACCATTTGGATTATCTATGCTTCTGCTCATACTACCACTATGGAAGGAGTCACAAATCATGGTTAAATTTACGCCATCCGGTAATTTTTTGAACATATAAGCCAAAATATCGTCCGTAAAAGGTTTTTCCCAATTGTACTTTTAGA
>JAEORV010000164.1 GCA_016840695.1 Promethearchaeota archaeon | reverse complement strand
AATCTCGTGATCAAGCTATCAGCATAATCGAATTTTCTTAACCGTCGTAAGATTTTATACCACTCTGTATTAATTTCGTGGTCGGGATCTCCCGTATATTCAGCGTATAGCGTTTCGAGATAAACGAATAGCCTTATTTCCCATGGTACGACGCCATAAATTTTAACCAGTCTCCTAAGTAATTTTCTCTTTAACTTTCTAAGCCTCACATCCTTATTCGTATTTAGAATGTCAAAAAGCGTCTTTAACACGATGATAGACATGTCGTTTCGAATGGTCCATTTTAACGGTTGGATGCATTTCTCTGGAAAAATGGTTATTAGTGCTTTAACCGCAGCATTGCGAACTAACGATTTCTCATCTGATACTAAACAGTATTCAAGAATTTCATACACTTTATCTTCTTTTAACATCAAGGTGTTAAAAAAATCAATACACCTGGCTCGAACTCTATCGTCGTCATTATTTTCGATTAATGAAGATAATGTATCAATCGCTTTTTCTTTGTTTATCCGTTTATTAATAACATCTGAATAAATTTGTTCGAGACTCAAGATTGTCACTAAAACTTAACGCAAAAATGCTTAAATTTTTATCGTCAATTTCATTGAGAAGTTAAAAGAAAAACAGTCCTATTTTAGCTTTACTCATACCAATCATTTATAAAATTATAAAATATAATAAAATTATAAAAAAACATGTATTTTTTTAAAACGAGTTAAGTGTAAAAATTTTTGTAAAATTAAAACAATAAAGGAGATTAACCAAAAAATGGAAACTAAATATAAGCTCTGCATTTTCGGTGATAGTGGCGTTGGAAAGACAAGTTTTACTAGGAGATATATGACCAATGTGTTTGAAGAGAGTTCAAAGTCAACCATCGGAGTAGATCTTGCGACTAAATACTTGGAGGTTGAAGGAAAAAGCGTTGGACTTCAAATTTGGGATTTTGCCGGGGAAAATCGCTTTCACGTGCTCTTTCCGAGCTTTGCACAGGACTCGAAAGGCGGAATTTACATGTTTGACATTACTAATGAAAATAGCTTAGATGCTATCGAAGGATGGCTTTCATTCTTTAAAGAAAAAGGAAAAAGCGAATTCTCCATTCCATTACTCATGGTAGGAGCTAAGTTCGATCTGCAAGAACAAAGACAAGTTGATGCTGAAAACGCAACAGAATTAGCACAGAAACACGGAATGATGGGCTATTTCGAGTGCTCGTCTAAAACGGGCGAAAACGTTGAGACGATATTCACTGAAATTACTAAGTTAATGATGAAGAAAGCAGGATTATTATAATTAGATTAATTGCTCTCGTAAACGAGTTTCCACGTTTAACACGCAGGAACGAATTAATATGTTCTTCCCAAAAAAATAGAGTAGTAATTCATTATTTGGCTCCTCTTTAAGATTTATGCTCGTGTTGATCACGACTCCTAAAGTTTTTTCTCCTGATGTATCATGATCTAAATAATCAAGACCAAATGGTAGATCCAAACCAACAAACTTATCTCCTTGAGGAACTTCGTCCAACTTTAATTGTACTAAGTATTCCTTTATAATGTTTTCTATCGATTCTGTAGGTCTATTTTCTAATAGTTTTTGGGTTCCATTAAAGAGGATTACCTCATTACTAGAGCTACATAAACAGTAAGCGCAGATATTATTCTCCTCTTCAAAAATGATAGGATCCAATATGCTTGTAAAAGAGACAATATTCCTTGTTACGTAGGATTTTAAAGAAGTGTCATTTAATACCGAAGCAATCTTCTCATTTAATTCAACTGTCATCAAGTTCTGAGTTTCGTCTTTAAAATCCATGGTTTTAAAAAAATTGTCGTAAATGTAGTGGATTTTGTTCTTTATTCCTTCAGCTATGTGATATTCATCAAAAATCGTGGCAATTAAAAACGTTTTTGTCCCCCCATGAGTAATATCTTCCACGATCATCTTATTTTTTTCGAAACCAACCGTCCTTAATTTAAAGGTTAACTCGCGACTCACTTCATAGAGCGCTTTCGCAAAGCCAGAGAGTAAATCCGCATCTATTTTAATCTGATCTTGGTTAATATAATACTGTAATAAACCACTGTCCCCTATTAAAAGGAATTTCCGAATCATTACTAAATCTTAATTACCTTATGTCAGATGTAATCTTAAAGTAAGCATGAATTAATATATTTTATTAATAATTTAGGGATCATACTGAGTCTTTACTATAACGATTAACTTTATGTTGATGATATTATTTTCTTACTTAAATTTAATATTTTAATCGTGAGAGAAGATGAAACGACCGAAAGTGACATTTCCAGAAGATGGAATAAGCGAAGATGAGCTCATTGCAATCATGGAAAATGCGAAGAAAGACGATATCAAGTGGAGAGATGGTAAAGTTTGGAGCCTTGTATATCATGCAAGTGACGAGCACACCGAAACTCTAAAGAAAGCATCTTCGATGTTTTTTTCCTTAAATGGTTTAAACCCCCTTGCTTTTCCGAGCCTTAGGAAGTTCGAGACTGAAGCAGTGTCCATAACTATAGACATGTTGAATGGGGATAAAGGCACATGTGGTAATATAACTTCTTGTGGCACTGAAAGCTTATTAATGCCCGTTAAAACTTATAGAGATTGGGCTCGCGATAAATTTCCTCAAATAAAAGAACCTGAAATGGTTGTACCTAGTTCTGCTCATCCTTCTTTTGAAAAAGCAGCGGAATATTTTGGTGTAAAATCCATACGCGTTCCTGTTGATGAAAAAACATATCGCGCTGATGTGAAAGCGATGGAAAAAGCCATAACCGACAACACAATTTTACTCGTGGGTTCTGCTTGCGATTATCCACGAGGTGTGGTTGATCCGATATCGGAACTTGGCGTTATCGCAAAAGAAAAAGGCATCGGATTGCATGTGGATTCATGTCTGGGGGGATTCATGCTTCCGTTTGTTAGAATTCTGGGATATGAAGTTCCCGATTTTGACTATTCCGTGCCGGGAGTAACATCAATTTCTGCAGACATTCATAAATATGGATATGGGGCGAAAGGAGCTTCTATAATTACGTATCGTAAAGAAAGGCTTTGGAAATATCAGTTTTGTGTGTATACTGACTGGTCGGGAGGGGTCTATATTTCCCCTACTATGAGAGGAACTCGTCCTGGGGGGCCAATTGCTGCTGCTTGGGCGTCTCTCAAGAGTTTAGGGCTAAATGGATATTTAAAAATCGCTCGAAAAGTAATGGACGCTACAGACGAACTCATTGCGGGAATAAATGACATCCCTGAATTGTATATTCTTGGAAAACCTGTCATGAGTGTATTTTCCTATCGTTCCGACAAAATCGACACCTTTGCTTTAGGTGACGTTATGGAAAGAAAAGGATGGCACTTAGATCGATTACAATATCCTTCCGCGTTACATCAAATGGTCAATCCCCATCACGCTGATGTTGTCAAACCATTTCTTAAGGATCTACAAGAAGCGGTTGACGAAATCGTTGCAAATCCTCAGGAAATAGAAGACGGTTCGGCAGCAATGTACGGGATGGTTGCATCCATGCCTGATCGTAAGAAAGTGAAGGACTACCTCTTGAATTTTGTAAAAAGCCAATATAAAGTATAATTATTCTTTATTCTTTCTTTTTATATCTATAAGCTTGAATCGAGATCTTTTAAGAACTGAATCGTGACTTTCAGGGTTGCATCAAGCTTGTCTTCTTCAATAAACTCGGGAGTATCTGCAAGTTCGTGCCAAGTATCCGGATAATTTTCTGGCGTTAGACCGAATATAGAAATGGCTTTTAGCCCCTTTCTCGAAAAACATGCTGCATCTGACCCCCCAAATCCTAAAATTTCTATGGGAAGTTCCATGTGTGCGTTCTTGCTGGATTTTTGGAACTCCAATGCCAAATCCATGTCGTGCGTAACCAAATAAGCAGGTTCCGCCGAAATAATTGCAAGCCCTCCCGCCCCCCTTCCTACCATGTCGTAATTTATGGTATAAGAGTCTTTTAACTGATCAAAATGCCTTTTCACAAATCGCTTTGAACCTCTCATGCATTCTTCGCAGGAAAAAGATATCAGCCAGAGTTCTATATTGTTTAATCTCTGAGACGAAAAGTGATGCGCCAGTGCTAGCACGACGGCAACTCCAGATAAATTGTCGTTCGCTCCAAGAATCACATTTTTAGAGTGGAGACCAAATGCAACATATCCTCCTACGAATATAGTGATGATAGGAATGGAGATCAAGATAATATTTGTAATAAGATTAGAGACATATATGATGTCTAGAATGAATTTTATTAACCCCGCAATAGCGCTAAACAATAGCAAACCCGCTACTCCATAGGCCAATTTATCGAATTTATGCTTGTATTTCTCAAAAAGTGGGAATTCGTAGGCGGAATCGTGATGTCCAGAGATGATTACTATTTTTTTTGCCTCTTTAGTTGGATTCAGTTTACCTATCACGTTCGTTCCAATTCTTTTTGGAAACATGAAGTCAACATATTCCTTTCCCATTAAAAACTCAAAAACGAAGGTTGTAATGGCATAGAAGCATAACAACATGCTAATCAAGGGAAGCCAAAGGAATAGCAAGAGCCCAATTAATCCCGAAAACCACGCAACTTTTGTAAATTCTAAAAAGCCTTTAGGATGGCAAGTAAAATCTTCCATTTCCACTTTATCTACTTGTTTATCTAAAATTTCCTTAATTTTTAGACCTGCTTTTTTCTCATTTTCGGTTGTCCCTAGTCTTGGACCGATATCATCACATATTTCCTTGATAAAATCAAGCATTGAGAATTTTTTTTCTTGAGCAACCATTTTTTCTCTCTAAGTTTTTAGATTAGATAATATGAATTATGTTAAAATTTAATATAAAGCTTATTACGCATGAAAAGAAAAAATTGAAAACATCACAGCGATCTTATTTCTCTTATTAAAGTCGATGCTTCTATACACTTGGTTCTTACTAAATCATTGATCTCGTCTATCTCAACATTAACCTTATCCTTGTTTTGACTTACTATATCCATTGAGCTCTGAATGATCTGTAAAATATTACCTATTTCATGAGAATATTTATCTTTTAGTTGAAACCTCTGGTTGTTTGATATACCATATTCTAAATGTACTTGAAACACGATTAAAATTATACTGGTTGCAAGAGGAAATATATAATT
>JAEORV010000163.1 GCA_016840695.1 Promethearchaeota archaeon | reverse complement strand
TATCAACTTCACCCACTCTTACCACTCCTGCGTTTACGATTAACACATCAATACGACCATGGGTATCTATCGTTCTTTCAATCATCTTTTGTACTTCATCTTGATTTCGCACGTCCACTTTCGAGATCGTGGTTTTCTTTTTCTCATCTTCTGAAAGCATTTCATAGGTTTCCTTCAATCCTTCTTCATCGATGTCTGAAAGCACTAGTATTGCTCCTTCTTTTGCGAATAATTTTGCTGTAGCCCTTCCTATTCCAGCCGCCGCTCCAGTCAATACGGTTACTTTATCTTTAACTCTCACTTCAATCATCAACTCGTTATTTTATAAATATTTCTTTATCGAGACTTGAAAGCCTTTCGCATCCAGAGCTAGTGATTCTGTAGCAATCTTCAATTCCTACCAAACCTTGTCCTCTAACGAGTTGCCATGCTTCTATGTCTAAGACCATATTTTCTTCAAATAGATATTCCATGGGTTTTCCCGGGCCAAACACGTGATATTCTTCTACTTCAAGACCAATGCTATGTCCTATGATGTTAGCCCTGCCTCTCTTAGATAAAGTCTTGAAAAAGCTCATGGCATCCTCATATAGCTGTTTGGGATCTCCTCCTGGTTTTATGTGATCTAGGCAAAATTCTTGCACTTTAATGATATTTTCCATGACTTCTGCAGCCTTTTCGGGAACCTCACCCACGCAAGCTTCCCTGCTCACGTCTGAGACGTATCCTTTCCAAACAGCACCCATGTCTAAACGAATGACATCACCTGGTTTTACTGTTATTCCGATTCCTGGAGCTTCTGGATCTGAAGGACCTATATTCATCGTTAAATGATCCCATCCTTCTGCCCCCTCGTCTATAATGGATCTTCTTGCTATTTGTAACAACTCGTTATCTGTAATCCCTTCTTTTATCGCATCAATCATGTTCATTATTGCTTTCTCAGCTATCTCTGTTGATTTTTTAATCCGCTTGATTTCTTCTTCAGTTTTAACTATTCGCATGTCTAAAAACGCCTTATCTGCATCAACGAACTTAGCATTTGGAAATGTTTTCCGCAAGAATTCTGACTGATACCTTGGCATGAGCCTTTCAAGGCCGATTGTTTTTCCTGCCAAATCCCACTCATTTATTTTATCCCCAAGATACTGCAAGGCTGCTTTAGGAGACATGATGCCTTCAACATCTTTTACCCATGAAAACCTTTCCGTGCTTGCGTACACCATCCAAAGTAGTAAACTTTCTTCCCCATCTCTACGAACTAACGAGAAGTTTGGATATTGATTGTACAACACGTACAATATCGGATTTGGAGCAACGTGGAGCGTAGGTATTCCCGTCGTGTAAAACACGTTTACTGGTGTAGTAGCGATTAACAAATCAATATCGTGGTTATCAAGGACTTTGCTTGCTTTCTTTTTATCATATCCTATAGGTTCTACCATTTTTATTCACATTTGATAGTCAATATAAAAATATATTAAAAATAATAAATAATGAAGCATTAAAAAATTTGGACTTTAAATGTCGTCCATGAATATTTCTAATACTTCTAAATCTGCCATGTTTCCTTTTGGTTTAAGTTGACCATCCATGAACGCTTCCATTGGATCGACCTCTCCCGTACAGATACCAATGAACATGTCACTTTCTACGTCCAAGCTCATTTCAGCGTTTTCATTTAGACCTTCCTCAACTCTTGCTTTTTGACCCTCAATAATCAATTGTAAATGATAATCAAGATCGGGAAAACTCAATTGTAGAGTTTTATTGTACCCTTCGAATTCTTCTGCTATTTCAGGATCTTCTACTTTCTTTGCCCATTTCTCTAATTCACTTTTTAATTCTTCAGTTGTAGCCAATCTATACACCTCTTATTATATTTTTATTTCTCTTATAGTATTTTATTATTTTAAATTTTATTAAGTTCATAAGTAATTTAAGATAAGTCCCGAGTAATTTAAAAATTTAACACATAATCTTTTAAAATTATTTCAAATGCTTTAAAGATGTTTTGATCACTTTGAACTAATATTCCCGACAATAATAGAAGATTTTTTAAGGTATTCGTCTAAAATATAAAAATAACAAATAAAATTAAATTTAGGTTAAAAGAATTGGATTCAACAATATATTTATTAGGTGTTATAATGGCAATTTTATCTGGAATAGCGAATAACTATGGCACGGTATTACAAAAAAAAGTAGTAAATGAGCATAAAAACGACGAGGAATTCTTAAAAAATATAGCTAAGGATAAAACGTGGTTACTTGGCTTAATTTTACAGTTAGCTATAGGTTCTGTATTTTTCATGGTTGCTCAAATCTTAATAGGTCCTGCCCTTGTTCCTGGATTAATGGCTGCGGGTTTAATAGTTCTAGCTATAGGTTCCGTGAGGATTTTAGGTGAGACGCTTAAAAGAGACGAGTACATCGGTATAATAGTAATGATAATGGGTATTTTATTGCTAGGTATGAGTGAATTGTCGATTCCTACGGAAACTCTCGTTTTAACAGATTACGTTTTTACAATGTCCGCTTTTACAGTCATATTGGTCCTAAGCGCAATTGCATGCAAAGTGGCAGCAAAGAAGATAAATAGAGTAAAAGCCCTCCTTCTTGCTATTTTTTCAGGTTTCATGTTTTCGCTCAGTAACTTTTGGATTAGCCCATTAATGACCGTTTTTGAGCAAATGACTTTCACTCCCGGTTATATTGCTATTTTCATTATAGCTTCGGTCATTCTTGTCTTGTCAAATATTTTTGGAATTACAGAACTTCAGAAAGCTTTTACATCTGGTCAAGCATCTAATTTAATACCAGTACAGCAGGTTCCCATACAAATTACACCGATTTTCGTATATTTCTTAGTGTTTCTTCAAACCGCATTACCAATGGCTTTCGTGTATATCAGCATTGGTGTTGCTTTGATAATAATAAGCTCCTTCTTATTGGGAAAGCGACAAGCTCAGATGGAAGAAATACAAAAATAATTTTTTAAGGAATATGTGATGAAAAATAATCTCAAATGGGATTTTCCGTATCCCTCCCAAAGAATGCCCGTCATGGCTAATAACATAGTTTCAACTTCGCAGCCTTTAGCGTCTCAAGCGGGAATTCACATGTTAAAAAAAGGCGGAAATGCCGTGGATGCAGCGTTAGCAGCTGCTATAACGTTGACTGTAGTAGAACCAACAATGAACGGAATTGGGAGCGATGCCTTTGCGATTTTGTGGGAGGGGAATAATATTGTAGGATTAAATGCGTCTGGTAGGTCTCCTGCGGCTTGGACTCCAGAATATTTTTCTCGCAAAAGGACAATGCCATTAATAGGATGGGATTCAGTAACTGTTCCAGGGGCGGTTTCAGCCTGGGTTGAGCTATCAAAGAGATACGGACAACTCTCTTTTCAAGAAGTATTCGAACCTGCGATCCACTACGCAAAAAATGGGTTCTTAGTATCTCCAATTACCGCACAGGTCTGGAACTTACAAAAGAACATGTACAAACTAAAGAAATTTCCCGAATTCTATAAGACATTTTTTATTAACAACGAGGCACCTCGAGCAGGACAGTTGTTTAAATGTCCTGATCACGCAAAAACGTTAGAGCTCATAGCAAAAACGGAGGGTGAAGCTTTTTACAGCGGAGAATTGGCGAAAAAGATTGTTAACCACGCAAAAGAAACGGGTGGTTTGATGACTCTTGAAGATCTTGAAAGTCATAAGATTACATGGGAAGAACCGATAACAATGGATTACAAGGGCGTGCAATTACACGAAATTCCTCCTAATGGACAAGGATTGGCCGCTTTAATCATGTTAGGGATATTGAAGCAGCACGATATTGGTTCTTTCGAGCCCGACTCGCCAGAATCGTTGCACGTTCAAATCGAAGCAATGAAATTGGCATTTGCGGACGCTTATCGTTATATCTCTGATCCTTCAACAATGGAATTTAAACCTTCTCTCTTATTAAAATCTGAATATTTAATTGAAAGAGCACGCCTGATTGATCCTAATAAAGCGCAAAACCCAAAGTATGGCGAACCGAAGCATAGTGATACGATTTATTTAACAACTGCAGATGAACAAGGAATGATGGTCTCTTACATCCAATCAAATTATTGGGGATTTGGTTCTGGTGTTGTTGTGCCTGGAACAGGTATAAGTCTTCAAAATCGGGGTTCTGCGTTTTCTTTGGTTGAAGGACACCCTAATCAAGTAGGTCCTAACAAGCGTCCCTTTCACACGATAATTCCTGCTTTTGTTACTAACAAAGACGGACCAGTTATGAGCTTTGGCGTAATGGGTGGCGACATGCAACCTCAAGGGCATGCCCAAATGATGATTAGAATATTTGTATACGGTCAAAATCCTCAAGCCGCGTGTGACGCTCCTAGATGGAAAGTCATGCAAGGTTTACGGGTTAAAACCGAAAAAGGAATGAATAAAGAAGCCATTGATGGCTTGGTTCAACGAGGACATCAAATCGCTAGTGCCCATTATTTTGATTTTGGCGGGGCGCAATTAATTTACAAGCTAGAAGATGGTTATGTTGCAGCTTCAGAACCCAGAAAAGATGGACAAGCCGTGGGATATTGAAAAAATAAAATAGAGGTAAAAAATAATGGACGATCCTTCGTTATATTGGATAGGAATTATTATAGCGCTAGTTTCAGGCACTATAAAAAGTGTGGGACACGTGATACAGAAAAAAGTAATAGTCGATCTTCCTGAAGAATCAAAGTTAATGAAAAGTTTGATTAGAAATAGATTGTGGGTTTTTGGATTAATCCTAGATATGGGTCTTGGCACTGTATTTTTCTTTATCGCTCAATCATTTATCGGACCAGTGTTGATTCCTGGGTTAATAGATATAGGTCTAATTGTATTAGCAATAGGATCTGTAAAAATAATTGGTGATACTCTTAAAAAAGAAGAGATTACTGCAATTTTTTTAATTATTGCTGCTGTTTTTTTTCTAAGCTTTAGTGAATTGGAAGTAAAAACATCTGAAATAAATTTGTTAGAAGTTGGATTTTTAGGGAGATTAGCGATATACTCAATTACTCTATTTACTCTAGCTGCTCTATTCGAGTGGCTTCATAGGAAAAACCAACAATATAGTGGTATTTTATTGGCTATTTTATCAGGCTTCATGTTTGCAATTTCAAATGCATGGATAGGC
>JAEORV010000162.1 GCA_016840695.1 Promethearchaeota archaeon | reverse complement strand
TATAATGAAATAAGGAAAAAGGAGATATCTTTTAAAAATTCATTATTCTAACATTTTTTTTACCTCTTCATAGCTATTACTAGGCATTGGTCCGAAGTGTTCAACTTTTAATGCCCCAACAGCATTTGCAAATCGTGCAATTTCTTTCAAGTCCCATTCATTAAGATATCCGACAACAAACGCACCACCAAAAGAATCACCCGCACCAGTAGGATCCACTTCATCTGCCTTGAATCCAGCGATTTTTATTCCATCGTGATTCTCTTCGGTAAATACTGTACACCCCTCCTTGCCTTGTTTAAGTACGACGATTTTTGGACCCATCTCTAATAGTTTTCTACACGCTTTTGTTTCACCTTTTATGTTTGCCAACATTTCAGCCTCCTCTCCACTCGGAAGCAATATAGTTGTCGATTCTAATACTGGCTTACAAATATTCAAGATAATTTCCAAATCTAACATTTCTGGCCTTATGTTTGGATCAAACGAGATAATTACGTCGGGATTCTCGTCTTTAGCAATTTTTATCGCTTTATAACACGCTTCCTTCGAACTTTCGCTGATAGAAAGGGCACTCCCCATTATATGCAGCGCTTTTATTCCTTTGAAGTAAGACTCTTTTACATCTTCTGGCATCGTATCTCCTGCGGCACCTGCGGCAAAAATAAATTTTCTAGAACCATCAGAATTGTATTGATTAAACGCAATGCCCGTTGTTTTTCCCTTAGCAACTCTAATCTGAGACACGTCAACGGAATCAATCTCTAATTTCTCAAGGATACAACTCCCAAATTCGTCTTCTCCTATTGCGCCAATATATCCCGTAGTGATATCAAACTGTTTACCCATTCGAGCCGCAGAATCTATGAAAATCGCGGGAGCTCCACTGGGATACGGTCCTTTATACGAAGACCCGATGTTTCCGTGAGGATCGTCTATTTCAGTACGCATTATTTCAACTAGTAACTCGCCAAGGCAAATTATATCAGGACTCATGATAAATCTCAATAGTTTTGTTTAATTAAATTATTAAATCAAAATATATAGAAAAACTTATAGATGAAATTTAGTGAAATCGATGGGCTATTTGAAAGCGCCACGATAAAACCAACATTTGAATACATCCATATTATTTTAGCACTATACCTTTTTGGAAAAGAAAAGGAAGGAATTGGACGGTACCGCTTAAAGGAAGAGTTATTGATTGGGAGTGGGACGGCTCGTTCGCTTATTGAAAAATTGAACAAGAATATTAACTTCATCACAGTTTTGAGTGACAAGAACAAGAAGAAAGGGCACGTGCTAACCAAAACGGGTCAAGCGTTTTTGAACAAACTAAAGGAAAAAATACCCCTTGTAGATGCAGGAGATTTAGAGGTTTTGAAAGAGATCCTCATTGAGTCTGAAAATTTATACTCATATTATTGCCTTATAAAGAATTCGGCAAATCATTTAACAAATGGAATAACACAACGGGATGCGGCAATCAAAGTTGACGGATCTGGAGCAACTTGTTTGGTTTTTAATGGAAGCAAGTTAACTTTTCCTCCTAAGGCATTTTCAGATCATGAAATGGAGCAAATGGAAATTAGCGATATAGTTCAGGAGTATTTTAAATCTAGTATTGCCAATGCAAAATCTATTTTAGAAAAAAACGATGTTATTATTATAGGATTAGGAGAAAGCCCTGAAAAGGCAAGATTGGCAGCAATGAACGCTGCTCTAACATTAATATAAAGTAAATAGGTTTTTAATAATGAAATTCGAAAAGGATATAAAAATCATTCTAAAACAGGAATTAGTTAAAGAATTAGAAATTTGTGTAAAGAATGCAAGTCCAAACGAGGCTTGCGGATTGATTTTTGGGAAAATAAAAACGAATGAAATAGCCCCTGATGATTTTCAAAACTTGTACGAGGCTCAAAAATTTAATTGTATCAAATCAAATAAAAAATCTCCTGTGGCATTTATAATTAATGATGTAGAAACGCTTTATAGAGTTATTAAGGAATCAACTCAAGAAGATAATTCACGTGTTATTAGTATCTTTCATTCTCATCCCTCTGGATCATATCCTAGTGGAATTGATTATGATAACATGAAACAGCTGGATACTTTCACAAAAACATTTCAACAATTTACCTTATTAGATCCATATCAGATATGGACGATTATGGACGCTAAAACATTTAAATTGAACGGATTTATTTTTCTTGACGGAGAAATAGTTCAAATTGATGTAGTAATAAAATAATATAAAGTAAAATCATTCATAAAACACTTTAAATATAAATTAACTGATGACTTCTATAGACTAATTAGTGTGATCTTTTAAGTCAGAAACCAAGTCGCTCACGAGTGAATTGTGAAGCAAGATAATCAGATATATCCCGAACCCGTTGTTCATAGGGAATCGAATCATCGGTGAACCGTTTGCGCATAAGAGCTTGATATTTCCCCTCTACTTTTTCTATAATAGTATTATGCTCTGTCTTAATTAGGCGAATTTTAGGTTGGTCTTGGATGAATTCAATTAAAGATAACCATTTATCAGCTGTTTGAGGATTTATTCCAATATTTTTCAACCTGCTTTTAGGAAAGGGTTCGTTTTGTCCCTCAATGTACTTAAAAATGGCTTTCACGCGTTCTTGAAGAGTCCTTCGTATGGGTTTTTTATCTGACATTTCTCTATAAATATATTATTGTCTCTTCTATTTAAGTATTTGGTATATTATTGGATCCTATGGAAACGATAAACAAAAATTTATAAATAGAAATTTTATTACTTTATTATAAGATAAAGAATGGTTCAAAAAGAAATGGGGAAAAAAATTAAAATACAAGATATTGAGATGCCTACAGATTCAATAATGCATGCAATGGCTTATTATATAAAATCAATTCTGACAAATTATGGAAATACAAAGGCAGAATCATTAAGCGAAAAATTCATGGAAGAGTATAAAAGACGGGTTCAGGAGCATGAGAATGAGGATGTCTACGAACTCCTTCGGTATTATAGGGCGATAACGGAATTCAAACCTGCGTTATCAACGATTCTGAAACCAGGTAAGGAATTTGACATGTGTTGCGATATCGTCATAGAATCATTTAATACTCCTTTAAATAGAGTTCGAAGGCAGATAGAAGAGGGCAAACTACCTCCAAAAAAAAAAGGGCCAGTAATGCCCGGGAGTAATAAATCCATGAATTTAATGTATCATTGTACGGTTTGCAAGGAAAATTTTGAGATTCCCCAAGAAATACAAGAACAATTGTTAAATGATGACGAAAAACATGAATTACCAAAGCATTGCGAGAAGGAGATGGTAATTAAGATAGTAAGGATCCAAGAAGAAGACCCTAAAGAGAAAATTGAAGAAACAGAGCCTGATATTAAAATCTATTCTGCCGAATTATTAATGGGCCATATAGATTCTAAAGAAGCAAATGTTGAATACTTGGAGGTAACAAGCGTTGGTATTGATATTGGGAGCTCCACAAGTCACCTTGTTTTCTCAAATTTGACTTTAAAAAGAGAATTGAGCTTTTTTAACATGTCAAATCGTTTTAACCTCGCCAATCGGGAGATTATTTATGAAGGTAATATTATTTTCACGCCTTTAATTGATCGTTACACCATTGATATTGAGGCGGTTGTAAAATTCTGCGAAGAAGAGTATGAAAAAGCAGGCATTAAAAAAGAGATGGTAGACACGGGAGCAGTCATAGTTACTGGGGAGACTGCTAAAAAGGAAAACGCTGCGGAAATAATTAACCGATTAGCTTCCGAGGGAGGAAAATTCGTCAGCGCAGTAGCAGGGCCAAATTATGAGTCTCTCCTTGGAGCCATGGGGAGTGGGATAGTTGAACAATCGCGCAAAAATCAGCGAACCATACTAAACGTTGATATTGGTGGAGGTACCAGTAATATTGCTATATCTTCGAAAGGTAATGTTCTTAGCACCTCTTGCATCAACATAGGTGGTCGATTATTAGGAATTGACAAGGACCTCAAGATTTGGAGGATAGATGAGCCCAGTGAATTCCTCATGAAAGAGTTGAACATGAATTACACCCTGGGAGATATCATCCCAGAAAGCGATGTAAGGATCATCTCTCGGGAGTACGCTAAAGCCTTGTTCGAAGTAATGAGAGGTCCAGCAACAAGTAAAATTGCCAAGGAACTTATGATGACCCCCGATTTGGATATTTCCATCCCAATCGACGATTATTCATTCTCAGGCGGAGTTGCAGAGATGGTATATGATAGAGAGGAGGTGCACGAAGAATATAACGACATAGGAAAATACATGGCCGAGGAAATAAAACTACTAGTTGAAGAACTAGATTTATCAATAATCGAACCAGAAAAT
Organism: Promethearchaeota archaeon; assembly: GCA_016840695.1. GTDB lineage: Archaea > Asgardarchaeota > Lokiarchaeia > Sigyniarchaeales > SOKP01 > FT1-020. Next base: position 818 of record JAEORV010000162.1, on the reverse strand, counting down.
AAGATCAGGGCAACGGTTATTGGCGCCGGGGCATTTTCTCTTTCGTTGTCTGGATCAACTTGTTATGTATACGAAGATGTTGTCCTGCCACTTAATAATATTCCTGTTTTGCCCATAAATGTAAAAAGTAAAGAGTTTACTTTTGAAAACATCAAGAAAGAAGTCAAACGAGCTTTCAAAAATTATGACATGAAAGAAGGAGAAGATAATGTTGCCCTCTACTTCAAAGAATTCATCGATCATTCGGACAGCATATTATCGACACTTGCTAAAGCTATCGAGAGTTCGCTTCCTAATTCCGTATCTCAGAAAAAACCAATCATATTAATCTTTAGCATGGATATCGCTAAAGTCCTGGGAATTACCATTCGTCGTGAAACAGCAATTCAGAGCAACCTCATATGCCTAGATGAACTTATTCTGGAAGCCAGCGATTTTATCGATATTGGCGCACCTTTAAACTCGGGGGATGCATACCCAGTCACTGTTAAGAGCTTGGTGTTTAACAAGGACAAGGATCGATCATAAGAAGAAAAGACGAGAGGAATAAATGAGTGAAGACATAAAAAAAGAAGATTTAATTGCGTTATTGAATAGTATCTTGGATATCTTGGTCGAGATGAGTAGACCTATCTCTAATCTTATTATTTTTTATAATTCTGAGACAGTGCACGAATCAGGAACCTGGGTTGCCAGTGATATCCTACAAATTCTTGAAGATTGGGACAATTCAAAATTAAAGGGAACATTGCAATATGGTGAAAGGACATTCATTAGAATTCACATTTCAGAATTTAACTTATTCTTTAAATCAGTAA
>JAEORV010000161.1 GCA_016840695.1 Promethearchaeota archaeon | reverse complement strand
CACGCTTAAATTTAAAAATATCGAAGTAGAGGATGTAGGATTCGGGATTGTAGAATTTAAAAACGGAGTGTATGCTCAAATCAATAATTCAATGATAATACACCCAAAAATGCAACTGTTAGGTGACAAGGTAGAAATCCAAGTTTTTGGTGAAAAAGGACGTTGTCATTATGTTGGTCCATGGCCACGCCCAAAATTAAAATGGAAAGGCGTTAAAAAATATAAAATAGAAAAGAACACAAAAGGAATTGCACATCTCGGTAGATGTATAAGAGCATATGCAGAATGGATATTAAATGATACCCCGTTTTTAAATACAATAGAGGAAAGCTCTAGAGTTCTAAGGTTAATTCTTGCTATTTATAAATCTTCTAAATCAGGTAATAAGGAACAAATAGAGAAATTATGAATCAAAAAAATCTTTTAAAACGAATATTTATGCTTCACCTGCTTCGGTTAGTGAATTATGAAAGAAAAAGAAAGAAAAATCAAATCGATTTTCAAGACAAATTCAAAAATTTGAGAAGGGCCGCTATTGTAACTCTATTAGCTATCAATCACTTTCAAAAGAATGCTGATAAGTTTATTGGAAAAACCGAAAAATTTGCAGCGAAAGAAATAAAGAAATTTTGCAAACAAAAAGGATATAGAGAAGGATTTCCTTTACTGGTAGCATCTGGTGAAAACACGCAAAAGGTTCACGCAAGAGCTACTGACAGGATAATAAAAAAAAAACGATATTATTATGATAGATATTGGCGTGAAAAGAAAGGATCATTATCTCTCCGACTATTGTAGTGATTGTACTAGAACATTCTTCCTTAAGAATCCTACAGCATACCAGCAAGTAGTATATAATATTGTTCAAGAAGCTCACGATAAAGCATTAGAAAAATTAAAAGCAGGAATTTCCGGACACGCACTCCATAATGAAATTTCTGAGTTTATAAAATCTAAGGGTTATGAATTACCACACGGACTTGGACATTCTACGCGTCGGTACACGCATGGCGCGCCTTTTCTCAGTTCTTATGACGTCTCATCTATATTAAAAGAAAACGATAACATAACAATTGAACCAGGAATTTATATATCAAAAGATCATCCCAATTTACCTGAAGGACATCCTCCTTTTGGCGTGAGAATTGAAGATTTAGTTGTCATCAAAGAGAATGGCTATATCAATATTACTTCTGAAAAAAAAATATTCTTTGATTAATATTTTTTCACCCTAAAATTTTGATTTATGAAGTTTTGAGATAAAAAAATTTATATTCATGAACTAAGATTATGTTTATAATCTATATTTTATAAAAAGAGATTTGATAGAAAATGTCAGATTTAAATAATTTGATTATTGTCGATATTACAGATAAGGAATATACTCAATTAGATGTTAATTCTGCGCTAGTATCAATAAAAGGCGATGGTACGATTACAACAAAGAATCCCTCCCAACAGAGCCGTCTTTGGAATTGCACTAATGATTTGAAAGAAGTAGTCAACACGACAATACCAGACAAGGTGCTGAATGTCGGAGCCTTAAATCCCGGTCAAGAACACAAGCAAGAATACGAGATTCAAAACCTGCAAGCCCCTTGTTTAAGAGTTGTCGAGACCTTTGACACAGAACGGGGAACGGGAGCAACAGTCAATAACGCATTCCTCTATAAAAATGCTAATAAATGCCGTTTAATTCTTTCTTTTACTAACACGTTAGATAAACCTATATCGGACATCATATCTAAAAGGGTAATGCCTCCCATGTTGGTTGAGGTAGAGATTAATACCCCCAATCATGGAAAAGCGGAGTTAGCTAATGAAGATGGGAAAAGAATTCTATTATGGGAAATTAACTCATTAGGTGCAAATGAAACCGCTGAAATTCAAGTTACCTGCACGGTTAACATGGAAGATAGAGGTAAACAATCGTTAGGCGCCCTTAGAGTCACTTATGTTACTCATAATCATATCTTAACATTAGTAAATCCTGAAGTTCGCAGTCTTACTGATTCAATGAGTGGAGTCTCTCGCGAGGAAGGTTCAAATCCAGGAACATGGGATTGTGAAGTTGAATTCATTAACGATTCGGAGTTCAAGGTCAAGCTTGAAGATGTGAAAGTTGATCATAAAATAACGACAGGTGTCGAAAGCATAGTCGCCCAGAGCCCTAACCAAGAGATTGGACCACAAGGTTCGTGGGATTTTAATTTTAACCTCGAAACTCCTGACGTTCCAGAATTAGATTCAGCAATTACATTTACTGCCCTTTTTGGAGTAATTACAAAAACAATCGGTGAAATTAATAAAGAATCAACTATATATGATGTTTTGGCTGCAGAGGTACATAAAACAATTAATCCCCCAGAAGTTGGTGCTTACGCGAACACAAACATGACAATTGAGAACAGAATTCCTAACACTGGAACAGCTGCTATTGATACGCTTGAAATCATCGACGAGATTCCAAAAGATTTCGTTCCTCCCGAAATGGGGCAAATAAAGCTTTTAATTACGGGAGCTGATGTGCCTATTGAAATCCAGAGCAGGACCGAATTTGTGCAAAATATGGCTTTAGAACCAAGTGATCCTGATCCTGATAATGCCCATACAATTACTATCACGCTTAAGGATTTGAAGGCACACCTTATTGAAAACTCCACCTTAACTATGAGTTATCCTTTACTTGCTAAAAATCCTAAACCCGAAGTAAGATATAATACACCAGTTCAAATAAAAGTAAATACTCTCAATAAAGGAGCTTTATTCATAATTTCTCCACCTGAAGAACCTGTTGTTAAGATAAAATACATCCAACGTAAACTCAAAACATTAAAAAGTATTAAACCAGGCATGAACGAAGGCGAATTTAACATTAATGTTCGAGTGCAGAATAAGGGTGATGTTGAGTTAGAGAATCTAATTATCAAAGATAAGATTCCTGCCGGATTTTCTTTAAGCGAATATACACCTCCTGCAAATGTAACGTATGAAACAATCCAAGAAGCAGGTGAATCTATACTTCAGATTAAGATGGACGAGTTGAAGGGGAATGATACCTTGATAATCAACTATATTTGTACTGGATCGGGAGATTATCCAAGATCGGAACCTCAAGTAATCGTTTTAGGTCGAGGCGGCGCAGCCGTGAAAAGTGGCCCTACTTCAGAAGGATCTCAAGAAGCGGCTCCAGAAATAGAAATAACTCATCAAAAATCAGCTCAATTAATGGACTTATTTTCTGAGATATATAAAAAGCTCGATGCAGCAATTCCGGTATCTGATTTTGCCGGCCATTTAGATTCAATTGCAGATAAATTTCCGCCTGGCCCATCACGACATAAATTTACCCAATTTGTTCGAGACTTGCAAGCGATGCCCGATCAAGGAAAAATAATTGTTGGTGGCATCTATAACGACATTAAGGCTAAACTAAAGGAATTCGAAAGCAATTACTAGCTTTTTTTTATACTTTTTTTCTTATTTTTTTAATTGTTAAAATTCACATCCACATTTTCTACAGATATATTTTCTAGCGTATATAGGTTTGTGGTCAAGATAATCCAAGACTTTATCTCTATCTTCAAGAGTCTTTATATCGATACCTACAGCGCCGCATTCTGGACATATTTTCCGTTCCCCGCTTTTTATTTCAACCAAGGATTCCTGAGGTTTAAGATGAAGTTTTTGATCAGGTTTTGGAACGCGTTTAGCTTCTGTCATTTCTGTGGCTCGTTGAGAAAGTATTTTATCTTTTTCTGCGACTAGTATTTTCAACTCTTGGATTTCGTTTTCTTTCTGTGAAAGTATATCTTCTAATTCCTTAATTCTCCTATTTAAATCAGATATTACTGAATTTACATCATGCAATTGCTCCTCAAGTTCAGAGTTTTTAGCGTTTGAATCATTTAACATTTTTTTCATGTTTTTAATGTCATCATTGGATAGTTTTCTCGCTTCTTCTAATTCTTTAGTTGTAGAAGCTAACTTTTCTTTTGTTTCTTGTAATTCTCTTGTGGTACTAGTTAACTTTTCTTGAACCTGAATCATGAAATCTTTAATTTCGGCCAATTTTTGTTCCTTTTCTCTCACATCATCTTCTTTAACCATGGTACCTTTTCTTCTTAAGTGGATTGAATTTAAGAAAAATATGAAACTCATTCTTTAAATATCTTCATGTAAAGGTTTTATTAAAGACTTACAATAAATTAAAGTTAAGATGTTTTACTCAATGATGTCTGTATGTTTATGAATGACCAAACCAGATAAAGGTTTTGGATAGAAGTAGGTGCTTTTTTGAGGCATGATCTCGCCTAATCGCGTAATTTCTTGAACTTCTTCTAAAGTTGTTGGATTTACAATGAATAAAGCTTTGATGTCTTCTTTTGTATCAACATTTTCCACTCCTTTTTTAATGCCTTTTACGTAGGTTATATCGTTTCTCTGAATGTCAAGGTCTGCTAGTAATATATAATGAAGAATTGGAAGATTTAAATTTTTCCATTCTTTCGACTGATCTTTTGCTATAATATCTTCCGGAATAATTTCATCTTTTAATTTAAAAAATAAAAATTTGTGTAGAAAATAACACCCAAAAACGTGTTGACCTCTATGTTCTTCCATTATTTGCTTAAGAGCGTTAACATCTTCAACTTCTCTTACATCAAACTTTTCTGAGACTTTTTCTTTTAATTCGGTAATATTGTTCACAAACATCTTATGAATTTGACGATGACTTGTATATATAATGAGACCAGGGTCGTTAAAATCAATAAATAATGCCATGATATATTTACACCCTCCGTGCTTACTATATCTTAAACAAGTAGTATACCTGTGATGTCCGTCAGCTATGATAATCTTATTTCTCGCAACGATATCTTGGAACTTCTTAATATCCTTTTCCTTCCACACTTCCCAAATTTTATGCGTAAACCCATCGCGATCTATGGTTTGAAGGAAAGGAGGTTGTTTAGTGTATTTCTTAAAAAGCTCCTCAGCAGCACCGTTCCCATCATATATCGTCCAAATTGGCGAGAAATTACCATCAGTTTGCTGAATTAGATTAAATCTATCTGTTGTATATCTCTTAAAAGTTCTTTCGTGAGGTATAACACCGTCATTAGCAGGGAAGATTTCTACTAATTTTAAAAGCCCAACAAACCCATAACGGCTAATTGATTCACCAGTATCGGGTTTTTT
>JAEORV010000160.1 GCA_016840695.1 Promethearchaeota archaeon | reverse complement strand
CTTCATTTTAAAGAAGTTAAAATCTTTTGTGTATAAAGGTTTTTTTTTGGGATTAAAAAAATTTATATATTCGAATTAAGTTAATTGTTATAATTAAAACAAATTTAATTGATTATAAAAAAAGTATATATAGATAAAATTTCATTAAGTGTTTACTAGAAATAAATTATCTATAAATAAAAACTAAAAAATAACAAGGCTGATAAAATTGGCAGAAGAAGAAAGTTTTTTAAATGCTAAAGCACTTGTCGTGGATAACGGTACGGGTATCTCGAAAAATGGTTTCGCCGGAGAAGATCAACCTCGTTCTGTGTTTCCCACCCTCATTGGTTACCCTAAATATGAGTCAATCATGACTGATGTGGAGCATTACACGAGAGAATATTACATCGGTGAAGAGGCAATGCAGCTCAAAGGTGTCTTGAAACTGATGTTCCCTGTAGAACATGGAATCATTGAAGATTGGACAGCAATGGAAAAAATCTGGCATTACACGTTTTATACCGATTTACGAATTGATCCAAGCGAACATCCTGTACTCTTGACTGAAGCTCCATTAAATCCAAGGCCAAATCGTGAAAAAATGGCTGAAATTATGTTCGAGACATTTAACACGCCTGCACTTTACGTAGCAATGCAAGCAGTGTTATCACTTTACGCTTCTGGTCGTACAACCGGATGTGTTATAGATATTGGAGACGGTGTGTCCCACGTTGTCCCAATTTTCGAAGGTTTCGCCTTAAGCCACGCCATTTCAAGAATTGATCTTGCTGGTCGAGATATTACGACCTACTTGCAAAGATTGCTCAGACAGAAGGGATATACATTTACTACATCGGCAGAAAAACAAATCGTAAGAGATATTAAAGAAAAATTGTGCTATGTGGCAATTGATCCTGAAAAAGAAATGATGCTATCTAAGAAAGTCGCAGGAATGGAAAAATCATACATGCTTCCAGACGGAGAAACCATTAATGTTGGCGTCGAAAGGTTCTTAGCCCCAGAATGCTTCTTTAATCCAAGCGTTATTGGAAAAGAATTAGAACCATTAGACGATGTTATTGTAGGAGCCATCTCTGAGTGCGACGTTGACCTCAGAAGAGACCTTTATAGCAACATAGTTCTTTCCGGTGGTTCTACGATGTTCCCAGGCATTAAGGAACGATTAACCAAGGAAATTAAGGAACAGATTCCAGAATCAGTTGATGTGAAAATTATTGCGCCACCAGAAAGAATGTATTCCGTGTGGATTGGAGGCTCAATCTTGAGTTCCTTGAAGACCTTCCACCGAATGTGGGTCACGAGGCGAGAGTATAAAGAAATGGGACCTCAAGTTATCCACAGATGCTTTTAAGCCCATTCGGGCAATCTTAACGATTTTTTTCGTATTTTTTTTATCTTTTTTTTATTGATTATTCTAACCAAGAAACATTAAGGATCGAATATGGTTTACAGTTACAAAGAAATAAGGAAAAAAAAATTATTTAGTTAAATGTATTCAAAAAATAGTACCGATCTCCAGTCCGATAATTCTCGTCTTTTCGGCAACGTCCTTTTTCTATGAAATAGTCAAGCATTCTCTTTATTCGCAGGTAAGACCAACCTAAAAGACTTTGAACGATGTCAACTGTTAGGAAAGAGTAATCCTTTGCGTAATTTAATAGAGTTACTTCGTCGAAGGTGATTTCCGCGGGATTTAGAGCGAGATAAATAGTGCCATTTGCCTTTATCTTTTCAAAGGGCAACTCTTTGAGTTTCGTTGCTTTTTTCAGTATTTTTTTCGTAATGATATCTTGAATCGATGTTCGCTTGAAGATCGAAAAAAGATCCTCGAAAGACAAAATTCCTCCGGTTTCTTCGGTTCGATCTTTCAACATGTTATATATTTCTTGAGATAGTCCCTTTAAATCTATATCATTGACATTTCCGCCTTTCAAAAGGTTTGTGTACTTATCCTTGGGAACAATTAACACGAAACTATCGTGCGATTCTACTACAATTGCCGAGTCTCCCTTTTGAAGGTCAAATTCGCTTTCCGCTCTCACAATGTCCATGGTATTGGTGTGATATTTTACCATTCCACGCTTTTTTTTTGAATCCCATAAATCTACTTTTACGATTTTCCCGATCGGTACTTTTACCATTAGATCACGCTTTTTTTGCTGCTTTTTTTGTTTTATCACTTATAACTTGCATTGGAGTTTCGGTGTTAAGCTGTTTCACGAATTTTGAGAGCATTCCAGATTGAAGTAAGCCTTCCATCTTTGGCAACCACTTCGTGAGTATGTTTCCTCCGTTGTTATCCACGGGGAGATACATTATCTTGTTGTTTTTACCTAACGCGTCGGCTATTTTCCCCGCACTATCAACTTGCGCTTGACTGAGGATTTCTATTATTTGAAGCTGTGCAGCAACTGATCCTTGTTTTAATGCTTCGGATTTTTGTTTTAAGACTTCTACTTCTGCGATACCCCTTACCCTTATACCTTCAGCTTCTGCTTCTGCGGCTAATTTTATGGCATTAGCTTCAGCTTGAGCGCGCCTTTCGGTAGCTTCGGCTTCGGATTGTGCTTCGATTAACCTTTGTTCCCTCTTAGCCTCTGCTAAAATTCTTGCTTTCTTCTGTTCGATTTCAGCAAAACGGGTGAGTTTTTGTTCTTCTATCTTCAATTTCTCTTGCTCAACGAGCATTTGTTTGGTTGTTACTTCTCTTTCACGTTGTAGCTTCGCTTGTTCTTCTTCAAGTTTCATGTTTTCAAACTTAACTTGAGTTGACTTTTTACGCTCAACTTCGACTTCTTTCGCCTCGTTTTCTTGAATTGCTTCAGAAATTCTCGCTTTTTTGATAAGTTCGGCTATCTTTACCCTTTCAAGGGAGCCAATGACGTCTCGACCATCAATATCTCTAATATTTTTGATGTCGAAAATGATGGCTGAAAGACCTAACTTATTCAAGGCGTCTGCGACCATTTCATATACTGATTTTTCGATTTCCTCACGATTTTTCATTATATCGAGTATCGTTCGTTCCATGGCAAGGGAGCGAGCGGCACTCATCACGGTGTCTTCAACAACTTTGCTCACGGTTGAGTGATCGATTCTCGTTAAAGTTGCTGCGGCTTTCTGAGGGTCGGTAACTTGCACTTTAATTGAAATTTCCACGCCAAACGGCAAGTTATCACAGTCGTGAAGATCAAGGAGCCCTGGTTCAATATCTAATACGTGTTTAGGAATGATGGTACGGCCGTAGAGAAAAGGAAAGTATCTATACCTACCCTTACCATCGTATTCATAAACTTTTTTTCCTTTTGAAACGACATGTATTTCGTTAAAAGGAACAACAATGTTAGTTTTGAAGTATACGAATATGCTAATTATTATCAACATAATCACGCCAAATACTGCTAAACCAATCGTTGTTGTTGAGTCTAACATTCTAGTTCTTTCCACCTCATTCTATATTTTTATATATTTCTTTTAGTTCATTTATATACAACTATATGTTGTTGATATTGGAATATATATTAGTATATTTAAATGTTGTGATCGAATCAAAAAAATTAAGATTAATCTAAGCATTATTTCTCTACGATTACCATATTAAGTATTTAAGATGAAGTTAAGTCCGAAATATATAAAAGCGAACTTAGATGAAATTGGTATAAAAGAAGCAACGATCATATTGAAGGAATGGATTGATAATTCGAATGATAAGGAGTTGCGTGAGAATGCCTTAAGATTGTTTGGAGAAATAGACGACTGTAAGGACAAGAATTTTAAATTTTACGAACAATTGTTTCTTTCTGATGAAGTCATCGATGTTAGTATTTTAGCGGGAAATATTATCCGGAGTAAGTATGTCCATGACCATAATAAGAAAGTCATAAATCTATTCAAGTTCACCTTAAATAAAATAAACTCACTGCAAAAGAAGCTCTTAGCACTTGAAATCTTAAGAGAGTTTGATACTAAGGTTACTCGAAAGATAATCGGAGACTTCATAAAAGACTTAATCAAGAAGCAGTATAAGAACAAGGTTAAAGTGTTTCCTAAAGATGTACTAAATATTAATTATAATCGTACGATCCCTCCAACAATTATAAAAATTTGTGAGAATGTAATACTTGGTGATTATTACACGAATATGTGTGGATATAACATTTCCATGCGAAATGGCCTGATTATTTTATTGAGTTGTGAAGGAGCTAATATATCTAACATATATGATATAGTTGGACTCGATAAATTAACTGGTTTAAAGCATATATTATTTCAAAGAAACAAAATAAAGAGAATTCAGGGTCTTGAAAAGTTAACGGGGTTGAAAGTATTAAATTTATCTAGGAATAAGATCAATAAAATTGAAAACCTTACAAATCTAGCCAAATTGGAAGAACTAATTTTATCTCATAACGAGGTAACAAAAATAGAAAATGTCGATTGTTTGATGAATTTGAAAAGCTTAAACCTTGATAATAATAATATAAATGAGATAAAAAACATTGAAAAGTTAACTAATTTAGAAGTATTAAACCTAAATCATAATCAGGTTTCTGAAATTAAGAATCTGAACAGTTTAAGCAAGCTCAAAGACTTGCATTTGTCCTCAAATCATATAGAAAAGATCACGGGTTTATCAAAATTGAATAATCTAATATTTCTCCATCTAAACGATAATAAAATCGATCAAATCGAGGGATTAGACAAATTAGAAAGGTTAAAAGGATTATACATGACTAATAATCGAATTATACGCATTATTGGCTTAGAAAACCTGCATAATTTGAACAAGCTTCAATTATCAAATAATCAAATTAGCAAAATTGAAGGATTAACCGACCTCAAACTACAAGAAGTGTATTTAGACAATAATAGAATAGAAAAATTAGAAGGATTGGACACATTGGACAATTTAGTAATATTATTTCTTAAAAACAACAAGATATCAGAATACGAAGGAGTTGATCACTTGAAAAGCTTGAATTTTGTTTTTTTGAACGAGAATCCATTGACTCAAGAGAGTTGGGAGCGATACAGTAAGAAGTTTAGATTTTAATTTTATTCTTGATGGATTGTATTTTTATAATTAATTACATTCTAAATCATAACAGTTATTAGGTAGTGACCAAGAAAAAATGGCACAAGGTAAAGAGGTAATTTTCAAACCGCGAGTAATTAAGGAAGACGACCTATACGGAAAAATAGATGG
>JAEORV010000159.1 GCA_016840695.1 Promethearchaeota archaeon | reverse complement strand
ACGACGCTCTTCCGATCTCTTATAATACTCAATGTCTTCTGTGGATATCTCTTTAAACCTCTTTTGAGTGTTTAAATACTCTTCAACTGGTTTTCTTTTCGAGGGATCTAAATATTTCTTGCTATCTTTAGATAATTTGAATTTTCCATTTATTATTTCGTATAGTGGCCAGAATCCTGTTTCATTCGCTAATCTTCCAACTTTTATAGAATCTTTTGGATCGTAACCCCATCCGGGAGGGCATGGTGAGAGAATATGAATATATCTCGTTCCTCCTTTCAATTCTCTTGCCTTTTGGAATTTTTCATATAAATCCATGGGATATGAACCATTTGCGGTTGCAACATAAGCAATACCATGTGCTTCTAGAATCAATGGCATGTTTTTTTTAGGCCTTACTTTTCCACCTGGTGTTGTTGCTGTAGCTGCGCCTAGTGGAGTAGAACCAGAGCGTTGCACTCCCGTGTTCATGTAAGCCTCATTATCGTAACACGCATAAATAAAGTCAGTCCCCCTTTCTGCGGCACCACTGAGCGCTTGAATTCCAATATCTGCCGTACCTCCGTCTCCCGCAAACGCGCAAACGCATATCTTGTCAGCTAATCCCTTCTCTTCCAATGATGCTACTATACCTGAAGCTGAAGCGCCTGTAGTAGCGAAGGGCGTGTGAAGAACAGAGAGTTTTGTGGAGCAAAATCCCTGCATTCCATGTAGAACTGTCAAGCATGACGCTGGAACCGTTAATATTGTATCTGGTCCAAGAGCTTTAAGAGCAAATCTATATATAAGCTGCATACTACATCCGCTACACATTCTTGTTCCAGGATTTATATATTCTTCTTCTCGTATATCCATTACTTTCATATTCATTTCTCCTCAATCTAAAAAATCTAATTTATCTAATTCTAATCCAAAAAATTCAGTCTTGTAGGTAATTTCTCCTTTTTGTGATTCTTCTAATGCTTGATGAACACATTGAATAATATAATTACTCTTGATGTCTCTTCCGCCTAATCCTACAATATAGCCTTTAATAAATGGGGTATTTTTTAAACCATAAAGTGCCGCTTTTAACTCATAACATAAAACTCCTTCATAACCATATCCTATATCTCTATCAAAAACGATAATATTCTTCTTGTATTTAAAGAACTCTCTTAAACACTCTATAGGAAAGGGTCTAAATAGTCTTAGGCTAACTAGTCCAATTTTTAATCCTTCTGCTCGTAGAGTATCTATTACGGTTCTTACTTGAGCTGAGACAGAACCCATTGCAAAGATTATTGAATCAGCATCCTCGGTTTTATATGTTTTGAATAATCCATTACCGTAAGATCGCCCGAATTTCTTGGCAAATTCGTCGTGTATCTCAAGGATAACATCAATGGAATTTTCCAATGACTTTTGCAATGCGTATCTATATTCATAATAACCGGGTGCAGTGCCTTCTGGTCTTATTATTACATTCGGAGTTGTAACAGGACCAACTCCTTTTACTTTTGAGATGTCTGATAAATTAATGTGATGTTTTAAGGGGGGTAAAAATTCGTCAATGTCTTCTTGAGCCTCTAATTGAATAGGCATCATGGTATGGGATAAGATGTATCCATCATAAGCAACAATAGTGGGAATGTATACTCTTGGATCTTCAGCAATTTTAAATGCTTGGAAATTAGTATCGTAAATTTCTTGATTATCCTCACACATGAATTGTATCCAGCCAACATCTCTTATTGTAATGAAATCTGAATGATCGTCCCATACCGACCATGGAGCTCCGCAGCTACGAGTGGCTAAATTAATTACAATGGGTAACCTTGTTCCTGATGCCCATGGTAACATTTCATACATTAACATTAATCCATGTGCGGAAGTGGCAGTTCCAACTCTAGAGCCCGTAGCTGACGCCGCACAACAGGCAGCAGCAGCAGAATGTTCTGATTCAACCATTATGAATTTAGCTTTTAACTTGCCGTCACGAATATATTCTGATACTTTCTCCACAACAGGGCTTTGAGGGGTTATAGGATACGCAGATACGACACCTACTCTAGCTTGCCTAAATGCATATGATGCGGAGTGATTTCCCGTTAAAATCTTTATTCTCTTTTTCTTAGTAGAAGAGGATTGTTCGGATTGAGTCATTCTAAATCTACCTCCACCATTTTAATGGCTTTAGGAGGGCATTCCTCCATGCAAATTCCACATCCCTTGCAATATACAAAATCAATTTCTGGCGGGATTGTTCTGGTTACTACTGCCTCAGGACAATACAACCAGCAATTAAAGCAGGCATTTCTTCCCGATTTTGCCGGGATGCATTTTTCCAAATCAATTATTGGTTTTAGATTGCTCCAATTACCGGTTTTACCTGCTTCTCCAACTACAGGTTTTTGAACGGAAGCTAGTATTTTTTGATAATCTTTTTTTTTCTCTGTCATTAAATCAACATGATGGGTAATTCTAACAATTATGCAAATTAACACAAATTAATAACTTTATCCTTAAAATAAATAAGAGCATGGGCTATTTTTCTTTTCATAAAATAGAGATGTAACATGATAATCACAAGAAATCGTGTAAAGATGGATAAATCCAACACTCATCGTGTTTTCTATATAAAATTTTAGGAAAAGTAAGACATATAAATAAATTCTTATATTAAACTTTTAGAAATATTCAATTAAGTATAATGAATGAACTCCAGCAAAAAGAAAACGATACTGAAGAGATTTATCGAACAATTTCAGAAAATATTGCCGATTTGATAGAAATTTTAGATGCAGATTTTAAAATCGAATATTTCAATGAAAGAGCTCATTTGGATTTATTAGATTACTCTCACCAAGAAATGCTTGGGAGAAGTCTGAAAAATTTTATTTTTGCGAAGGATTTCGAGCGTGCTTTTAACTCATTCAGCGTAGCGCTGGAAAAGGGAGAAAGTAAATCAGAATTTCGAATAATTCACAAAAAAGGACATGTAATTTGGGTTGAAGCAAAAATCAAATGCATTCTTGACTCGAATAATGTAAAGAAATTGTTATTAATCTCGAGAGAAATTACTGAACGAAAAAATGTTGAAAAATTCGTAACTGAAATTACAGAATGGAGGAAAACCGAGAATCTATTTAAGAAAGAAATAAAGAAATTAAAAGAGCTTGATAAAATAAAAAAAGACTTAATTTCTGGAGTTTCTCATGAGTTAAAAACACCTCTCATGTCCATTACTGGAGCATCTGAATTACTCTTAGAGATGTTTAAAGACCAGATTGGAAAAGATGCCTCGGAATTAATCGTCATGATCGAAAGAGGGGGGCATAGATTAGGCGAATTGATAGAGAAGTTGTTAGACATTTCTCGAATTGAATATAGTAAACTGGAGTTAGAAAAAAAGAAGGAAAATTTAAGCGAGATAATTAAAGCTTGTACCAAGGATATGAATTATGTTTTGAAAGCACGAAAATTAAGAGTAAACTTGGAGGTTCCCGACGCTTTCTACGTTAACTTAGATAAATTAAGAATTGAGCAAGTAATAACAAATATACTATCAAATGCTATTAAAAACTCTCCACCTCAAGGTATCATAACCATATCGTTACGGGAGAAAAATGAATGGGCCGAAATGATCGTAAGTGATACGGGGATAGGATTAACTGAAGAGGAAATGAAAAAGGTCTTCACGAGGTTTGGAAAAATAGAGAGATATGGTCCTGGTTTTGAATACATAGACATCCAAGGATCGGGGCTTGGATTGTTTATCACGAAGGAAATCCTTACGTTGCATGGAGGAGAAATCTGGGTACAATCAGAAGGAAGACATAAAGGTAGTAGTTTTATCGTAAGAATTCCAATCGATTAAAAGAATAATGTGAACAGTTATCAGGACATTCTTGCCATTCTATACCCTTCTTCAATTAATTCAATGTTGAGCTTGGCAATCTTTTCGCTCATGCGCTTGTTGACAATTTTTTCCAGGTTTTCCAGCGAGAGATCAGGCAATGCTTTAGAGAGCAAGCCAAGGATCGGCGTGTTTATCACGGGATTACCATCAATGGTAAAGTCCTTTTCTATCGATAACTTGTTGATATCAGCAACGATGATTTTATTGGAATCGCTTAATTTAAATTGATCCTTTATATGAGAGGGTTCTTTTTCCGAATTTATGATGAAGATTCCATTCGGGCTAAGAGAAGAAGCAATCTGTTGAGTAATTACAGATTCATCGAATACAATGATAATATCCGGATTTTCAATTTGAGCGCGGTCCCAGATTTTTTCTGATCTCGAGAGCTTGGCATAGGCTTGAATGGGAGCACCTCTTCTTTCTGCGCCAAATGAAGGATAGGCGTGTACATCCACGTAATTTCCACTTAGATAAGCGGCTTCGGCGATGATCTCACAGGCAGTAACTGCGCCCATTCCTCCTCGACCATGTATGACGATTTTAATGATGTTTTCTGACAAATTTAATCCTAAAAGTGGTAATTTGAATATATTGAAATAATAGTATATAATAAAAGTACATATTGAAATAAAATTTTGTGATAGATACCATGAAAAGCGAAACGGGTTATTTCGAAGGGAGGGAGACGACTAAGCTATTTTATCAACATTGGAGGCCAGAATCTGGAGATGTGAAAGCTTATATTATTGCATTGCATGACTGGGGGACTCATTCTGATAGATTAAAGTTACCCGCAGAATATTTAACAGAAAAAGGTTACTCGATATATGCATTCGATATAAGAGGTCATTGGAGAAACATTGGAGAGTATCCAGGTCATATTGTTAGCATGTTCGATCATGTTCAAAAAGACGTTGTGCTTTTCATGGATATTATCAAAAAAAACGCAGGAAATAAAAAGATTTTCCTCATGGGAGAAGGTTTTGGAGGATTAATTGCCTTAATTTATGCGATAAATCATCCCCAATTAACTGGAGGCGTCATTACTTCGAGTCCAGAGTTGGGATTAATCGAAAAATTATCAGCAAGTAAAAAAGTCGGAGCTAAGTTAGTACCAACAAAAACAATCGCATACGAAATCAACCAAAAGATTTTAACGAGCGATCTGAAGATCTTGAAACAATACAATGCTGATAAGAATAAAATTAACGTCATTTCAGTTGAATCTGCAACTGAAAGGGCAACGGCGATGAAATGGGCGATGAAAAACGCGTCAAAATTATCCTGTAAGTGCTTGATCATGCA
>JAEORV010000158.1 GCA_016840695.1 Promethearchaeota archaeon | reverse complement strand
TTGTGAAAGTATTCAAGCCCTAAATCGTTCTGATCGTCGTAATAGTAAGCAATTCCGATCAAGTACAAGCAATACGATTGACTTTTCAAGTTGTTTTGGTCCCTTGCTATTTGTAGCGCTTTTTCGTAATATTTCACGGCTTCTTCAGTATGACCATCTTCCTTGTTTACATCTCCCATCTCTTCGAATGTTATCTTGATGTTTTCTGTAATGGTATTTTTTAGCTCTATATTGCCCATTTTTTCAGAAATTTCAAGAGCGTGTTGATAATATTCAAGAGCTTCTCGATATTCTTTCTTTTTAAAGGAAATCATCCCTAAATTGTTGTTATCTGTAGCAACCCCAGAAAGATAATTAATTTGTTCATCAATCTCGAGTGCTTGTTTGACATGTTCAAGAGCTTTGTCTAAATCTCCCATTTCCTGGTAAATCATGCCAATATTATTCAACCTGATGGATTTTGATTTGAGCTGATTAAGTTCTTCAGCTATTTTTATAATTCTTTCGTATATTTCCAAGGCTTCATCGTATTCTTCGTTTACCCTGTGTACTTGAGCTATATTTCCTAATGCCGCTGCTTCGTTGGCTAGGTCTCCTATTTTTCTGCTGATTTCCAGTCCCTTTTGAAAATATTCAAGAGCAGTATCATTGTCTTCTTGCATGTGGTATATCACGCCAATGTGACTATATCGTGACGCAATCCCTTTGAGATTCCCTAATTGCCTGTTTATCTCTAAAGCTAAATTTTGATTTTCTAACGCTTTATCATATTCAAAACGAGCCTGATATATCAATCCAATATTACTATAAGTAATGGCCTTCCCGTTAAGCATCCCTTCTTCTTCTGCTTTTTGTAAAGCAATGTTTAAGTATTCCATGGCCTTATCGTATTCCCCCCAATCCCTGTAAATCATGCCAATGTTATTACACATCGTGAAAATCCGTTTAGGTAAATTTTCTTCTTTTGCTAAATTATAGGCTCGACTGAATATCTCAAGGGCTTTTTCATAATCTCCCTTGCTATAGTAACTATATC
Organism: Promethearchaeota archaeon; assembly: GCA_016840695.1. Classification (GTDB taxonomy): domain Archaea; phylum Asgardarchaeota; class Lokiarchaeia; order Sigyniarchaeales; family SOKP01; genus FT1-020. The sequence continues at coordinate 4,176 of JAEORV010000158.1, read as the reverse complement.
CAATACCACTTAAATTGGCAATTGCGCTATCGTTATCACCAAACTTTTTAGCTACTTTCAATGACTTTTCGTGATAGTCCAAGGCTTTATCAACCTTGCCAAGCTCGTGGCATGCCAATCCTAAATGATTGTAAAATGTTGATGAATTTTGCAAGCTTTCGTCGTCTTTTCCCTTGCATAATTCTAATCCCTTTTCAGCGCAACGAACTACTGCCTTGTATTGGTTTAAATCGAGGAATAATTTTCCTGCTAATTGATATTTATAGATAGGTTCCGTTTGTCCATAGATCGAACGTGCCCACTCTCTAAAATCTGGAGGTTTAATTGCGTCTTCTTCACTTTTAGGGTATATTATCGGCGATTTAGTGAGAATTTGCTTCCACACGTGCTTGTGTAAGAAGTTTCCCGTATTGGCCCTGACTAAATAAACCTCAAAGTCGACGTCCGATCGTATTTCCGCTAATAAGCTTTCGGGTTTTGATAATTCATCCAAGATGCGCTCTTCTTCTACTTTTTCAATTTTATACACGCTTATATCATCGTCCAGAACGTGTTCTATCCAAATGAGGTTTTTAAGATGTGGTAATTCTTTTAACACGGGACCTATATCAAAATCATCGCTTCCCGAATATCCCATCACCATGAGCGATTGTTCCTTCATCAAATTATTTACCGCAGGTTTCTTATAGGGTTCAATGGCAAATGTTTCTCCACTTTCTCTATCCTTCCCTAGATCTGAGATGGTCGTGATGAGTGAATCTATTGTAACCTCTTTCGTAATGATGTTGGTTTTTGATCCGTGAATTTTATATAACGGATGTTTTCCCAACTCAATCAATGCTTGAGGATCTTGATGCTCTAAAAAATCCTCTTTCGTGATGATCGGCATGATTTGATGATGAAGATCTTCTGAAAGCACGCGCATTAAAGCCCTTTCGATTAAATAATCAAAATTCGTGGTGACCACGTAGTTATTTCTGCTAATTGCTGTTGCCAAAAATAGATGGATCAAATTTGGTTCTTTAATTTCGTCAAAATAATCCATGAAGACCAATTCCGTGTCGAACATGTCTTGTATCGATTCGACAAGCAATTCGTATCGCAACATTTCTAACGACAACAGATTTTCCAGTTCCTCTTCTGGAGCTAAATATTCTAATATTATCCTGCTAATTTGTCGCGCTGAAGGTAAACTTGACGGCGCATCCATTGAAGCGCCTGCCCCTACAAGAAACGTCCATGTAGAATCCTTTAAAAATAATTCGTCCAAATTCCCCGTATATTCCTCTAAAACCTCTTTTTCTGACATGAAATTACCTCCTAGAAATCATAATAATTAAATGTTTAAAACTTTAGTATTCTTCCCAATAATTCCTTTTTTCTTATGATTCATTAAGTAAAATCTTAAAATTTAGATTTAATTCGCTTTATATAAAGAAATTAATAGTATTATTTCATGATTGGAGTGATAAAAAATGAAACCTATAGGAATAGTGATATTGTACGATAGAAAAGAAGGAACGCCCGAAGAGTTGGCTTCAAAATTTGCCGGTGAGTTTTACTCGCAGGTAACGGAGAACATGGCAAAGGAGAGAATGCTAGACCTAGGAGATATAAAGAACATCCTCGATTCAAAGTCCATATTTTATGGTGGGATCAAGGACAGCTTTAAAGAACTCGTAACTAATCCAGAAGGACTTGGAAAGATTGCGTGGAAGGTTTTTAATAATCACACGGGAAAAGAACCAATAGATGACGTGAAAATGGTAATATTTGACGGCGATAAAGTTCCATGGCACCACACGATAGCGGCGTGTGTGGTTTACGAATAGATCTGTTTTTCAATAGAACAAATCTTTCCTGATTTTTAATTTTTAAATTAATTATTTAATTAATTCTCAATTATCATATTTAATCATATTAATCGTGATATATCTTGATAAAAGAAGGAATATTAAAAGGTGCAGACCGAAAGGAAGAAAGTTGGAAAAACACAAAACTCGGCGAGCCGTTTAAAGAAGCACTCGATCAATTCAGAAAGGACGCGTTAGGGCGCGAGGATTTCGATCCCACAGCGCTCTTGCAGTTTGGCCTTTTCATGTCAATGGCCGTTATTAACATGCTAAAAGAGAACGAAGCATCGTTCGGCATCGAAGGACAAAAAGCGGCAAACAAGGCCTTGATAAAAACGGGATACGACGTGGGAAGGCAGATCATCGAGAAGGCAGAAGTTCCTCCAGACATTTCACCCATAGAGTTGATGAGCTTTTTAACAACAATCGTGAACACGCAAGCGTGGACGTCCATAGAAGACCCTCGAATTGACGCGGAAGACAAATGCTCGTTTGACATTTTATGGTGTCCATTGCAAAACGTGTATAGAGCGTTCGATTGTAGAGTTCAACGATACCTCGTCCAGGGAATTATTGATGCATTTAAAGAATTTAACCCAACAGGTAAAGATTATCAAATAGAGTTTACCAAAACGATTCCTGCTGGAGCAGATTGTTGTAATTTTGTCATTACGGAGAAAAAGCCGGGCGAACCTGACATTTGGGAAGATTATTCGAAATTACTCGAACAAAGAGCACTAAAAAGAATGAAGAAAAGCAAGGAAAGATAAGCAAGAATCGATAGTTACTTATTTTATTCCGTAAAATATGCCCATCGTTTTCAGTTCCATGCGCGCCGATCTGGGCATCTCTAGTGCAAGATTTGTATCCTTGTAATGCATCTCAGCAACTCCAGTTTCTTCGATTTTTTTCTCTAATTTGTTGAAATTACCATATAGAATTTTACTTTTCACTTTATCTTGAATTGAGAATGCTCCACCCTTCTTTAAAACACGCAAAGCTTCTTTAAAAAATTTGCTTTTATCTCTAATCTTTGCTATATTATGGAATACTAAATTACTGACAATAGCATCAAAAGTTTCGTCTTCAAACGGTAAATTAGCGGCATCTGCTCTTTGAAATCTTGTTCTTTCTTTCACGCCTTCTTTTTCAGCGTTCTGCTCGCATAGTTTCACTGAATAACTCCAGGAACTACCCCAATAATCAATCCCTATCGCTTCAGAGTTATTATTGAACTTCGCTAATTTTATCGCCAAATACCCGCTTCCCGTCCCAATATCGAGAGCTTTCCCTTCACCGTTCCATTGAAGGTTCTCTAAAACTATGTTTCTTATATCATTTTGCAATTTTTCGTTATTCGCATCAAATGCTCGATACAAGCTCGTAAAAAAAACGGTAATAAAAATGCAGAAGAAATCAATCACCCATAATATAATGTTTAGGGCTAGAAATAGCGGAAAAATGTCGATATTATTAGTAAGAATGATGTTAAAGGTAAAAGGATATATCAGGATTGATATAATAGTAAAAGTAATTGCCATGACGAACGCAATGACAATCATTTTTTTTGGTACCCAATTTCCATAGTTAATTTTTGTTTCGTTCATGTGATATCCTCTATTGGTTTAATACTTTTTATTTCTATAAGGTTACCTTTTGTTTCAATTTCTATACTTGTAAAACCTGCATCTTTAACATGATTATAAAACTGCCTAGTTGTGAGTAAATTTAGATCTACTTTATTCAACAATTTTTCCACGATTGGATTTTTATCGTGATGTTCGTGCATTTCATTAACTAATATCAAGCTGGCTCCTGGTTTGAGAACTCGCTTAACCTCTTTCAAGTCATTACTTAGGTTTGACCAAAAGTAGCACGTTTCGATTCCTGTTACTAAATCAAAACTATTTTCTGAAAAAGGAAGCTTGGAAACCGAACCTTGTCTAATTATTACTCTTCCTCTCTCTATCAATTCTCTGTTTAGTTTTGAAGTAGTTTTCACCATTGTTTCGGAATAATCAATCCCATATATTTTAGCAGAAGGAAAATTTTTTGAAAGCATTTGAATGAACCTACCTCCCCCGCATCCAATATCCAAGATTTTATAAATATTATTGCGATTTATCATATTTAAGGCCCGCTTGTAAAGTCTCTGATGCCCAAAATTCATGTTGATGCCAACGAGCCTTCCAACAAATCCCGACGGATTTCGAAATTGTTGAATGTATTTATCCACTAAATTCAATTTATATCCCTCCAATAAAAACGATTATAACAGGAAACAAAATTGCAAGCAATATAACTATCCAAAACCAGATAGGTC